>NZ_JBNAIL010000020.1:0-38848 GCF_052048195.1 Candidatus Pelagibacter sp. HIMB123
TTTATTAGATATTATTTACAAAGATAATTACTTATGGATTTCTTATTCAGAAAATAGAGGAGACTGGAAAACTAGTACATCAATTGCAAAAGCTAAATTAAATAAAAAAAATTTAGATTTCAAAAATATATTTCAAGCTGAACCACCAATAGAATCTGGTTATCATTTCGGTTCAAGACTGGCTATAAAAGACAATTATCTTTTTGCATCTGCTGGTGAAAGAGGTGGTGGTATGATTGCTCAAGATCCGACTAGCCATCCTGGAAGTATTATCAGAATTTATTTAGATGGTAGTATTCCAGAAGATAACCCTAAGTTTGATGGTAAATCAGATTGGTTACCAGAAATTTATCAAATTGGTGTTCGTAATCCTCAAGGTCTAACCTATTCCTCTTTTGATGGAAAAATTTATGCAAGCAACCATGGTGCAAAAGGTGGTGATTGGTTTGGTGAGATTAAAAAGGGAGAAAATTATGGTTGGAAAATTTTAGGTTGGGGTGGCACAAATTATTCAGGCTCAAAGATTGGACCTAAATGGAAACCAGGTTTTACTAAGGCAATCCAATACTGGGTACCTTCAATAGCTGCAAGTGCCATAACTATTTATAAGGGAAAAGAATTTAATGAATGGGATGGCGAAGCGCTCATTACTTCTTTAAAAGATAAATCAATGAGAAAATTAAACTTTAAAAATTCATCAAAGATTGAAGAAACAGTTATTTTCAAAGATAAAATTGGAAGAATAAGAGATATACAAGTTCACCCAGTTAATGGAAAAATATATTTTCTTGCGGGAAACAGTTTGTGGTTAATGGAGAAAAAAAAATAATATGAAAGAAAGACCTTATCATCATTTACCTGATGGTACTTTCAGGAATCCAAAAGGATCTCCAGTAATAATATCCAGATCAGGAAAATTTTCTTATAGAACTTTCAGTAAATTAAGAAAAAAAGTTGATTTATCTTATCCAAAAGAACATGTGATTGAAAAAGAAAAAGTATTAGCTGATTTAGAAAAATATAAAGATAATGATTATATTGCTTGGATAGGTCACGCGACATATCTTATAAAATTAGGTAGAACTACAATTATAACAGATCCTGTATTTTCAAAGAACGCTGGACCACTAATCTTTGGTCCAAAAAGATTTACTGATCCTGCAATAAAATTAAATGAGATACCTAAAACGGATATATTTTTACTTACTCATAATCATTATGATCATCAGGACATGTCAACAATTAGAAATTTTCCTTTCAAGAGTGCAAAAGTATTGACGCCATTAAACCTCGGTAAATATTTCAAAGGATATAAAGATGTAAATGAAATGGATTGGTATGATCAAATAATTATAAATGAGGATTTGAAAATTTCTTTACTTCCTGCAGTTCATTGGTCAAAGAGAAGTTTAACAGACACTAATAAAACTTTGTGGGGTAATTTTTTAATAGAACATAAAAATAAAAAAATTTTATTTGCATGTGACACTGGATATGGGGAAATCTACAAAGAACTAGGTGAAAAATATGGTCCTATAGATCTGACAATGATTAATATTGGGGCTTATAATTTCAAACCAATGTTTGATAAAACTATATATCATACTACGCCAGAGGAAGCCCTGAATGTTGCACAAGACCTAAAAAGTAAAAAAGTATTAGGAATGCATTGGGGAACATTTGTTTTGTCATTAGAGCCGATTATGGAACCCCCAATTAGATTTAAAGATAGTGCTGAAAAATATGGATTTGATAAAGAAGATGCAATTATTTTTAAAATTGGAGAAGTTAGTCCTCTAAATAAATTGTTATAGAGTTAAATACTTAATTGCAAAAAATATAGTCCCTATAGAAGCAAATGTAGAAACAAAAATTGCTTTAATTATATTTTCGGGACTTACATTATAAGCGGCACATAAAACTATAGAAGTAACTCCGCAAGGTGCAACACTCACAAAGAAAGCACCTGGTATCTCAGCTGGCAATCCTGCATTAAAAAACACTAATCCAATTAACAATAAAATTATCGGGGAAATAACTAATTTTAAAACTGAAATAGATACGGATAATTTGTTAATTACATTTTTAGTATAAAATGAAAGAGTTATACCAATTGCAAACAATCCAACTGGCGAAACACATGCTGCAAGTTTAGACAAAGTGTATTCGATCGGAGTTTGATAAATATTAAAATTTAATAATAAAAATAATAGACCTATAATTATTGAAAGAATAAATGGGTTTAAAAATAAATTTTTAATAAAATTAAATAAATTTACGTTTTTTTTTGTAGATAATTCGAGGAAAAAAGCGATTACAGATAATAAAATTATCCCATCCATTAATATAATACTTGCAACTTGTGTAATTACATTTTGTTGAAAATAAATTTCTGTTATTGGCAAAAGCAAAGTCACGTGGTTTGATAATGCAACTGTTAAAGCCCAAATAATTGACTCTGGGATTGATCTTTTAAAATATTTTGAAGTAATTAAGTAGGCGATAATTCCACATATCGATTGCATAATTAAATAAGAGAAAATTTGTTTGAAATCCACTTGTCCAATTTCATTTTGTGCTATTAGCTTAATTATCAACGCTGGGACTGCAATATAGAACAAGAAAAGATTTAAAATTTTAGCATGACTAAGGTCTAAGACTTTCAACTTACCAAATACAAACCCTAAAAAAGTAATAAATATAAATGGAGTAAGTCCTAAAAAAATTGTGAACATAAATTATTTAATTGTTATTCTATGCATAATTCTATTTCCCTTGAAGGGTGTTGCCTGATGAAGCATAGATCTGTTATCCCATATAGCCAATTGATTTTTTTCCCAAGGCAATGAAAACTGAAACTTCTTCTTAATTTGATGATTAAATAAAAATTTTTTTAACTTTTCTTGATTTTTTATCTTTGAACTAAAACCAACAAAATGTCCTGGGCTACAATAAATCGAATAATTTGTGCCGATTTTTCTAATTATTTTATGTGAAGATTTAAGCTCTTTAATTTTTTTTCCTTTTTCTTTTACTCTTTCTTTTGTTGTAACCGAGATTGGACCCTCAGAGGAATATTTACCTTTAATATTTTTAAATTTTCTTTTTATTGGACTTGGTAATTCTTTATAAGCAAGATATTGAGAACAAAATTCTGTATTAGCTTTTCCCTTTTTTGGCACAAGTTTAGAAAGCAACATTGTAAATCTTGGTGGTTTTTTTGTATAAATCGAGTCTGTATGAAATTGTTCACCAAAACTTGGTCCTTTATCAGTTGATTTTCTTTGCACCACAGTAATTTGAGGAAATTTTTTATTTAAACCTTTCAGTCTTGGATAGTTGGCTAATTTTCCAAAATATTTCGCAAACTGAATATAAAATTTAGAGGTTAATTCTTGTTGTTTAAAATACAACATTCCATATTTATTCAGTGCTTTCTTAATTTTTAAAATATCTTTATGCGTAATATCTTTTAAATTTACAATTATTTCAGCTCCAATATTTTTTTTATTTGGAATTATTTTTAACATTTTTTAAAAAAAANTTTTTTTAAGTGATTAATCGTTTGTTTAGGACTCTCCTCTGGAATGAAATGATCTGAATTAATTTCTGCTCCATAAACTTTTTTGTTTGTGTATTTTTGCCAAATTTTAACTGATTTGAATTGCGTTCCAACAACTCCCTTTTTACCCCACAAAACTTGTATAGGAATGTTTAATTTTTTTTTTCTGTCTTTTTTGTCATGCTCTAAATCTATAGTAGCCGCAGCCCTATAATCCTCACAAGTTGCATGAATTCTTTTTTTTTGTTTAAAGGCTCTAAAATATTCATCTTCAACTTTTCCAATCGCACGTTTTGATGACCTATTAAAACGACTTTTTAACCATCTTTTAGGATCTGCCATTATCATTTTCTCTGGTAAAGGTGCTGGCTGTATTAAATAAAACCAGTGAAAATATCCTTTTGCAAATTTCATATCAGTATGCTCGTACATATCTAGAGTTGGACAAATATCTAATACACTTAAAGCCATAATCTTATTTCTATAATCTCTTGCCATTCTATGTGCAACTCTCCCGCCTCTATCATGTCCTGCAACAAAAAATTTTTTAAAATTTAATTTACTCATCAATTGAACCATATCTTTAGCCATTTCTCTTTTAGAATAATTTTTATGATTAGTACCACCAGGTAAAACCAAACTATCTCCATATCCTCTAAGGTCAGCAACTATTACAGTGAAATATTTACTAAGCTCTGGGGCAGTCTTGTGCCACATCACATGTGTTTGGGGATATCCATGAAGTAATAATAAGGGGGGACCGTTACCTTTAAATCTACAAAAAATTTTACCCTTGCTTACTTTAACAAATTTTTTTTTAAAACCATTAAACATGATTAAACTATTTAATTATTTAATAGTTTATTTTTCGCCTTTTCAAATTCCTCTTGAGAAATAATTCCTTTTTCTTTTAAATCATTCAATTTAGTAAGTTCATCACTTAAATTGCTGCTTTGTTCATCAGAAGTTTCGCTTGTCTCCCTACCCTCACTTTCAGCTTTCTCTTTCTCAGCTCTATTAGCTTCTTTAGATTTAAATCCATTCATAATTGCCATTCCACCTAAGTATAAAACATAAGCCATAATAGGAATGACCAATCCAAAAAAAATTATTTTTTCCATAATTTAATCTTCATCTTCTTCACGCCAGTTTTTTTCATACATTAAATATGCAGCGTATATTACTGATACTGTACCTACAATCATACCATAATCAAAACCAGTTTGCTTGTCATGCAAATACCAACCTAGCTGGGTTGCCCCAATAGGCGGAACAGTAAGAAGCAAAAAAATTATACCAAATCTGTACGGTCGCTTAGGTTTTTTCATCCTAATAAATTAACAGATTACAGCTTATGGTTTAATTATTAAATTTGCGATCTTTTGAAACAGTCGATCGTATTTTTAAGCAAACAAGCAATGGTCATTGGACCTACACCGCCAGGAACTGGAGTAAGTGCTTTTGCATTTTTTGAAACTTCATCAAAATGAACATCACCAACTATACCGTTATCAGTTTTATTTATACCAACATCAATAACAATAGCATCTTTCTTAACCCAATCTCCTCTAACAAGTTCGGGTATACCTACAGCTGCAACAATTATATCTGCCTCTAAACATTCAGCTTTTAAATCTTTAGTTTTTGAATGAGTTATAGTTACAGTACAATTTTCCTTTAAAAGAAGTTGTGTCATTGGTTTACCATTTAAATTTGATCTACCCACAACCACAGCTTTTTTACCACTTAAATTAGGTTCAATTTTTTTTATCAACAAATAACATCCAAGCGGAGTACAAGGTACCGAACTTTCATAACCAGATGAAAGATTGCCTACATTCATTGGATGAAATCCATCTACGTCTTTTGAGGGATCAATAGCTTCTATAACCTTCTGCTTATCAATGTGCTTAGGTAAAGGAAGTTGAACTAAAATTCCTGAAACAGTTTCGTCACTATTTAATTCTTGTATTTTTTCTAAAACAGTTTTTTCTTCAACTGAGTCTGGATATTTAATAACTTCAGATTTTAATCCTACCTCATTTGCTGACTTTTCTTTATTTCTTACATAAATCTGACTTGGTGTTAAATCACCAATCAGTATAACTGTTAAACCTGGAACTTTATTATGTTTTGATTTTAACTCTGCAACTTCTTCCTTTAACTCTGCTCTTAATTCTGCGGCTGCTTTTTTTCCGTCAATTAAAATCATATTTATCTCTTAAAAAATCATTGGTGCAATGTACAGCTTCATACACATTTCGATAAACCAAATCAATAAAAGAAGAATGATTGGAGAAATATCTAGTGAACCTAAATTTGGTAAAAAACGTCTAATTTTATTCAGGAAAGGCTCGGTTAATTTGTAACTCAACTCTAAAATTGCATACACAAACCTATTTTGAGTATTAAGAACGTTAAAAGCTATTAACCAACTTACAATAACATTGGCTATTACAACATAAGAATACAATTTTAAAATTTGTAAAACTAGATAAAAAATAGCTATCATTTTTTCTCAACGTAAATCGACTGACTTGGGAAAGCAAATGAAGCACCATTTTTTTCTACAATTTCTTTTATCGCAATTGCTAATCTTTCTTTTACATCAAGCCAATCATTCCAACTTCCTGTTTTTGTAAAGCATCTTACATACATATCTATTGAACTATCAGAAAATTTATCAACTCTTACCGCAACACCAATTGAGGTATTATAATCTTCGCTTGAATTAATATGACTTTCGATTTCATCTCTAATTTTTTTTAACTGATCTACCGTAGTGTCGTATTGAAGTGTAATAATCCAACTGATTAACCAATTTGAAGTTTCACTTACATTTACAACTGCGTTTTCGGCAAATTGAAAATTTGGAATAATAGCAAGAGATTTGTCAAACTTTCTAATTGTTGTTGATCTAAATCCAATCTTTTCTACTACACCTTCAATAATACCCTCGACAGATATCCAGTCTCCAATTTTAAATCTCTTTTCAACTAAAACTAAAATTCCTGATATTAAATTTTTGAATAAATCTTGTGCCCCTAATGCTACAGCAACACCAAACAATCCTAGACCTGCAATGATTGGACCTATTTTAATTCCCCACAATTCTAAAACTGCAGCTAAACCTAAAATAAAAATTAAAATTTTTAGTGATTTAATTATCCAGCCAATAAGTTCTCTTGTTAACAATTTGTCTAAACCACTAAGTATGTATGAGATTGGTTCTATGATTTGGTGAATTACCCAAAAAATTAAAATAGTGATCAACGTTCTATTAATTGTATCTACCACTTCTCTTCCTTCTAGTGAGAAAGTCATGTAGTAGCTTGCAATAAAAAATCCTAATACAATTGGTAAAAATCTTGCTGGACCTACAAGTGATTGAACAAAAGTATCATCTAATTTATTCGTTGTTCTTTTCGAGATAATTTCTAATTTTTTAATAACTAATTTGCTTATTAGGCCTCTAAAAATTAAGAATAGTAAAAATATTCCAATACCAATTAAGATTTGAAAAATATCAACACCAAGAATTCCTTTATTCCATACTGATAAAAATATTTCCGAAAAATTATTAATTAATTCCATTTTTAAATTTTATATAACAAAAACTCTTCTTCTCCAGGGTTAAAAAGAAAAATCTTTTTCCATTTGATTTCGTTCAGTATTGACGAGGTTTTTTCGCCTATACACATTAAATTTGTATTCATCCATAAATTTTCGGTTTGGTAAATCTTTATGAAATTTAAGAGACTTGACGCACTATTTTGAGAGTAAACATAGACCATATCAGGCATATTTAATTTTAATTCATTAACAAATTTCTCATCAAATTTTTGATTATGATCTACTCTGTAATTAATAATTCTTTTTACCTTAAAACCTTCGCTTAATAACTGTTGATCCAAATCAACCGATATTGTTTCACCACTAACGTAAAGTAATTCTTTCTTTTTGGACTCGTAACTTTGTATAATTAACTCTTTTAAGTTTGTAACATTTCCTTCAGCCGCAATTGTATTTTGAAAACCAAAACTTCTTGCTTTGTTTTCTGTAGCGTTTCCAACACAAAAGCATTTAATATTTTTATCTAATTTTACTGTGTTTAAAAATTTTACTGCATTTGCACTAGTAAAAACAATTCCACCATATTCAGAAAAGTTAATTTCTTCATAATTAACCTTTTCAATTCTTATTAATGGAAGATGAGAAACTTGATGTCCTAATGATTGAAATTTTAATATCATTTCAGAGCAATCCTCCAGCGGTCTAGTTAACAAAATATGCATATTATCTTTTATATGAATTATTTGATTTTGTTTTTAAAAGTATTCCAACTTCTTTACCAAGTTCTTTAAATTGATTCAAATTACCAACTTTTTTTGCATAAAACCTTTGTTTGCCATCTAAAGAAAAAAGTTCAGCCTCCACTATAATCTTATCCCCATCAACCACTGAATGAGCTCCAATTGCTGTTTCACAATCTCCATCTAAAATTTTTAGAATATTTCTCTCAAGGTGAGCTCTTTTATGTGTTTCCTCATGATTAATTTTGTTTAAAATAGAAATTGTATCGTCATCATTCTCCCTGCACTGAAGAGCAATTACGCCCTGTCCTGCGCTAGGAATTATTTCTTCAGCAGAAAAAATTTCAGAGATTTCATTTTCAAATTTTAAAAATTTGATACCTGCATAAGATAATATAATTGCATCATACAGTCCTTCATTTAATTTTCTAATTCTAGTATCTACATTTCCTCTAATTAGTTTGCAGTTTAAATCTTGTCTAATTTTTTTTATTTGAAATTCTCTTCTGTATGATGAGGTTCCAACAATTGACTTTTCATCTAAGTCTTTGAGTTTCTTTTTATCCTTTGTAATTAAAATTTCCCTAGGGTCATTTCTTTCAAGAAAGGAATCTGTTCTTAATCCTTCTGTCTCATTAGCAGGCATATCTTTCAGCGCATGAACTGCGATATCAATATTTTTTGACTGAAGTTCTTTTTCAATATTACTAGAAAATAAACCTTTGCCACCAACCTCAGATAATCTTATATCCTGTACTTCGTCGCCTTTAGTTGTAATTGATTTAATTAAAATATCTTCATTACCAAGGTCGGTATTTTCAATAATCTTATCTTTAGCTTGTTGAGCATAAAGTAAGGCAAGCTTGCTACCCCTAGATCCAATTATTATTTTTTTTCTCATAAAAAATTATTTCTTACTTGTATAAAGATTGTACAATTATTAAAAACTATTTGAATGAGCAAAAAACCCTTAATTCTTGGAATAGAGTCTAGTTGTGATGAAACAGCAGCTTCTTTAATAACTGAAAATGAAGAAGGTTTCCCAGTAGTTTTATCCAACATTGTTTCTAGCCAAGTGGAGGTTCATAGGGAGTTTGGTGGTGTAGTTCCTGAACTAGCAGCACGTTCACACATTGAAAAAATTGATTGGATTGTCAAAAAAGCTATTGATGAAAGTGGAAGAAAAATTGAGGAAATAGATGCGGTTGCTTCTACCGCTGGTCCTGGATTAATTGTTTGTTTATCAGTTGGGTTAAGTTTTGGTAAAGCTTTCGCAACAGCAACGAATAAACCTTTTATTGCTGTCAATCATTTAGAGGGACATGCTTTAAGTCCAAAACTAAATACAAATTTAAATTATCCTTATTTACTTCTTTTAATTTCAGGCGGGCACTCACAATATTTAAGTGTTCAAAACCTTGGTAAATATAAAAGATTAGGAACAACTATTGATGATGCATTAGGTGAGGCGTTTGACAAAACGGCAAAGCTTTTAGGAATAGAATTTCCAGGAGGACCTCAAATAGAAATTTTAGCTAAAAAAGGTGATCCAGAAAAATATGATTTACCAAAACCAATTTTCAGCAAAGGAGGATGCAATCTTTCTTTTGCAGGTCTAAAAACTGCCGTGTTGAAGATAAGCAAAAGAATTAAATCAGAACAAGATAAATATGATCTCGCAGCATCTTTTCAAAAAACAATTGAGGAAATTTTATATAAAAAAACAAAGATTGCTTTTACTGAATTTGAAAAAATAAATAAATTAAATGAAAAAATTTTCGTTGTTGCTGGAGGAGTTGCAGCAAATAAAAAAATTAGGTCTATGTTAATTAATCTATGTGAAGAAAATAATTATAAAAGTATTTTTCCACCTATAGAGTTTTGTGGAGATAATGCAGCAATGATTGCAATGGTAGGTTTGGAAAAATTTAAAATAAATCAATTTGATGATCTAGATTATCCAGCAAAACCTAGATGGCCTTTAGATGAAGATGCAGCTTTTCTCAAAGGTGCCGGAGTTCAATTGTAATGAAATATTGGTTGATGAAATCTGAACCAGATGTTTGGTCAATTGACCAACAAAAAAAAGCTGGAATTAAAGGTGCACCTTGGGATGGTGTCAGAAATTATCAAGCTGCAAAAAATTTAAAAAGTATGAGTAAAGGAGATCTATGTTTTTTTTATCATTCAAACATAGGAAAAGAGATAGTTGGAATAGTAAAAGTTATTAAAGAATCGTATATAGATAAAACAGACAAAACAGGAAGATTTGTTGCCGTTACTGTTCAATTTAAGTCTAAATTTTCAAAGCCTATAACGCTCGAAAGTATTAAAAAAAATAAGGATTTAAGCCATTTAGCTCTGATAAAGCAAAGTAGGCTTTCTGTAATGCCTGTTGATTATAAAAGCTGGAAAATTATAAATAACATGAGTAAGATTTAAAAAAAAAATTATCCTATGCCAAAAAAAAAGAAGAAGAAAAGCAAGGTAAGAAAAAAAAAGTCTAAGGTTAGAAAAAAAACCTCAAAAAAAGTGAAGAGAAGATCTAAAGTTAGAAAAAAATCTTCTAAAAAACCAAAAAAAAGAATTAAAGCAAAAAAAGAAAATGGAAATACACCTCCTGAAATTATTATTAAAACAAAACCTGAATGGGTTAAAAGTAGCTTAGCAAACAAAAGTAAATATCAGCAAAAATATTCTCAATCTATAAAGAGTAATGATGAATTTTGGAGAAAAGAAGGAAAACGAATTACTTGGATAAAACCTTATAAAAAAATCAAAGATGTAAAATACAGTACAAAAGAGGTAAAAATTAAATGGTTTGAAGATGGTACTTTAAATGCTTCAGCAAACTGTATTGATAGACATTTAAAAGATAAAAAAGATAAAACTGCTATTATTTGGGTGGGAGATGATCCGAAAGATAGTCAAAAAATTTCTTACAAACAACTTCACCAAAAAGTTTCAAAAGCAGCAAATGGTTTAAAAAAATTGGGAATTAAAAAAGGAGATCGAGTAACAATTTATTTAACAATGATACCGGAGTTAGCAATTTTAATGTTAGCTTGTGTAAGAATTGGTGCAGTCCATTCAATTATTTTTGGAGGTTTTTCAGCAGATTCTATTTCAGGAAGAGTTAATGATTGCGAGTCTGAATACATCATAACTGCTGATGAAGGCGTTAGAGGTGGAAAAATGATTCCTCTTAAAGATACTGTTGATGAAGCTCTAATGAGTTGTCCAAATGTCAAAAAATGTATTGTTGTCAAACGTACAGGCAACTATATCAACTGGGATCAAAGTAGAGATGTTTGGTACCATGATTTAATTAAAGGTGTTCCTAGTCACTGTGAACCAGAGGAAATGAACGCTGAAGATCCTTTGTTTATTTTATATACATCAGGTTCTACAGGTAAACCAAAAGGAGTTCTTCACACGACGGGTGGTTATATGGTTTACGCATCAATGACCCATCAATATATTTTTAATTATAAACCTAAAGATATTTATTGGTGTACAGCAGATATTGGATGGGTAACTGGACATAGTTATATTATTTATGGACCCCTAGCAAATGGTGCCACTACTATCATGTTTGAAGGAGTTCCAAATTATCCTGATAGTTCTAGATGGTGGCAAATAGTAGATAAATATAAAGTAAATACATTCTATACAGCTCCAACAGCAATAAGAGCTTTGATGCGTGAGGGAGATAAACCAGTTAAAAAAACTTCTAGAAAATCACTTAAGCTTTTAGGAACAGTGGGAGAACCCATAAATCCAGAGGCTTGGATGTGGTATTATAAAACTGTAGGTAATTCTAAATGCCCAATTGTAGATACTTGGTGGCAAACCGAAACAGGAGGGATAATGATTGCTCCTCAAACAGGGGCTATTCCTCTAAAACCTGGTTCTGCAACAAAACCTTTCTACGGAATTAAGCCTGTCCTTGTTGATAAAAACGGCAAAGAGATAAAAGGTGCGGGTGAAGGAAGACTTTGTATAGCCCAATCTTGGCCTGGCCAAATGAGAACAGTATATGGAGATCATCAAAGATTTATCGATACATATTTTTCTCAATTCAACGGAAAATATTTTACAGGTGATGGATGTAGAAGAGATAAAGACGGTTATTATTGGATCACAGGTCGTGTAGATGATGTAATTATTGTTTCAGGACACAACCTAGGAACCGCTGAAATTGAGAGTGCATTTGTTGCACATCCAAAAGTAGCGGAGGCCGCTGTAGTTGGTTACCCTCATGATATTAAAGGGAATGGTTTATATTGTTATGTTACTTTAAACGCTGGAGAAACCGAAACTGGTGAACTAGAGAGAGATCTTAAGCTTTGGGTAAGAAAACAAATAGGACCTCTAGCAACTCCAGATCTTATTCATTTCACTCCAGGACTTCCAAAAACAAGATCTGGAAAAATAATGAGAAGAATTCTAAGAAAAATTGCTGCAAATGAACATGGTCAACTAGGAGATACAACTACTCTAGCAGACCCGAGTGTTGTAGATAGTTTGGTTGAAAATAGAAAAAATATTTAAAACTGAATTAAATCATTAAACTCTTGTTTAATAACATCCCACTTTAAAATCATAGAGTTTAAAACAATCTTACGATCTAAAGTTTTTAATTCTTCTGCTATAGGAGCCCACTTATATAACGAAAGTGCACTAGGATTAAAAGGTAAGTCTTTATAATAAATTTCCCAATTAATTTTCTCCAATCTTTCATCAAAATTTTTTCTAGCTTCTTCGATAATATCTTGAGGCATATTGTTCGAAATTTCATCATCTAATATTTTATTAAAAATCTCTTTTGTTTTTTCTAATTCTTGAAAATTAAAATTTACCTTTAAATATGAAAATGTATAAAAAGTTAAGTCTTGTAATGAGACCGAATAAATATTCCATTTCGCAAGATTAACCGAAGACATAAACTCATCGTTATCAAAATGAAGAACATATCTCGTTCCCATACGAGTTTTTAAATAATTATATAAAGTAACTTGAGTGACCCAAGCAGATTTTGTTTGAATAAATTGTTCAAGGTCATCTAAATTTTTAATTTTTTTCTTTGGTATAAACGCCTTAAACATGGCAAACAAATATGTTTTAAAATCATCAAATTTTAAATCTTTCCAAGTTAATTTATATTTTGCCATGATTTTAATTGACTGCGCCAATTATATCTTAAAAAAGTAAGTAAATAAGTACCTAATATGATCAATTTTTAGGGTTTTCAAACCTCTCATAATGGTTATGGTTTTACCCAGTTATAACTAAATAGAGAGGTATAAATGTCAAATCAACAAAAACACTGGGAAAAAACCAGGTCATTGTTATTTATAACGTTGGCAATATGGTTTGTTTTCTCAATTGGCATCTTTCTCTTTGGAGCTGAAATGAACGAGGTCACAGGACCTTTCGGTTATCCATGGACATATTGGTTTACATGTCAGGGATCTCTTGGTGCTTTCGTAATCCTGATTTTCTGGTTTGCGAATAGACAAGAAAAAATCGATGAGGAGTTCGGCTTTAGCGAAAGAGAGGACGACTAATGATTAAAGGTAATTTTATAGACAACTTGCCTAGAGTTTACGGAATCTATACAGGAGGATTTATAGGTTTCATAATCATCATGGCAATTGCTGAACAGATGGGTATGTCTGCAAAAGCAATAGGTATTGCTTTCGTTGCATTTACTGTATTCATCTATGCATTAATTGGTTACCTATCACGTACAGCCCAAGCAGATGCGTATTACGTAGCTGGAAGGCAAGTACCAACGGTCTTCAACGGAATGGCGACTGCAGCAGACTGGATGTCTGGGGCTTCATTCGTTGCAATGGCAGGTGGTATTTACTTTCAAGGTTATGGATATATGGCACTACTTGTAGGTTGGACTGGTGGTTACGTGCTTGTTGCATCTTTATTAGCACCATACTTAAGAAAATTTGGCTGTTATACAGTTCCAGATTTTATAGGTACTAGATACGGTGGTAATTTAGCTAGATTTAGCGCAGTGGTAGTTTTAACTGTTGCTTCATTTACTTATGTGACTGCACAAATTAACGCTACAGGTACTATTGCATCTGTTGCACTTGATATCCCATTCCAATACGCAGTTTATATTGGACTAATAAGTATTTTATTATGTTCAATGTTAGGTGGTATGAGAGGGGTAACTTGGACACAAGTTGCACAATATATTGTACTAATTATAGCTTACTTACTTCCAGTATTCTGGATCAGTAACAAAATGGGTGCAGGTTTCTTTCCTCACTTTATGTTAGCTGATGAAGTAGCTAGAATTGGTGAGTTAGAGCAACAGTATGGGTTTGTTAAAAACGCTGCTGCTGATCTAAAATCAGTACCTAAAGGCTTAGCAGGAATAACTAAAGCTCACTCTGCAGTTAACGCTACACCTTGGGCATTTATTTCATTAGCATTAGCGATGATGATGGGAACAGCTTCATTACCGCACGTTATGATGAGATACTTTACTACTCCAAGTGTAAAAGCAGCTAGAAAATCAGTAGGTTGGTCATTATTCTTTATCTTCCTACTTTACTCTTCTGCTCCAATGTTAGCTACACTATCTAAGTTGTCATTGATCGATCCGAATTTACCAACTGGTATTATCGGTAAAACATTTGCAGAAGTGGAAGCGATAGATTGGTACCAAAACTGGAACCAAGCAAACCTAATGTTTATCAGCGACTTTAACGGAAATGGAACTCTAGAATTAAATGAGTTCTTCATGGGTGGTAAAGCCGTTGTATTAGCAACTCCAGAGATAGCTGGATTACCTTATGTAATTTCAGGTTTAGTTGCTGCTGGAGGTATGGCAGCTGCCATGTCTACTGCAGATGGTTTGATTCTAGCGATTGCAAACGCTATATCACATGATGTTTACTATAAAATCATTGATCCAAAAGCGGAAACTGCAAAAAGACTAGTTGTTGCAAGGGTATTACTTGTGGTAATTGGTTTTGCTGGAGCAACTATTGCAGCAATGGAGATTCAAGGAATCTTAGGTTCAGTTATTTGGGCTTTTGATTTTGCGATGTCTGGATTGTTCTTCCCACTTGTACTTGGTGTATGGTGGAAGAGAGCTAATAGACAAGGTGCGATTGCTGGTATGCTAGGTGGTCTAATCGCCGGTGCTTGGTACTTAGTTTGGGTACGAACTGGTGGAAGCGGATTCCTAGGAATTACACAGTTAACATTTGGTATCTTCGGATCAGCTGTTAGTTTAGTTTTAATGGTAGTAGTTAGTTTAATGACTGCAGAACCAGATAAAGCTACTCAAAAAATGGTTGATGAAGTACGTGTACCAAGTGGTAAAACAATTCTTGGTAAATCACACTAAATAATCTTTTAAAGGGGCGATTAATTTCGCCCCTTTTATTTAAATACATTTTCCAATATAAATTTTAAATGTCAGCAAATTTTCATCCTTTGATATATTTTATAGATTATTTGCTCGGGATCATCATGTGGACTCTTATTGGAAGAGTAGCGATGAATATTTTTCAAAGAGAAGACTCACAATTCTTTTTCATGAGAGTATTTGTAAAATACACCAATCCTCTAATAAAATTATTTAAACCAATAACACCATCATTTATTATTGGGCCACTGGTGCCTCTATACGTTGCTTGGTTCTTTTACATGATCAGATTTTATCTGATGCCTTGGATCTTAGGTTATTCAGTGATGGGAATGTTATCATTTCCTTTAGAGAGTGAAATTTCTAGACAAATTTATCAATTTTTTAATTCATTTTAATTTTTAAAATTGATACTAGTTAATCTAGCAATCAATGAAAAATATACAAATTTCTCCATCAATTTTATCAGCTGACTTCAGTCAGTTAGGGTCAGAAATAAAAAGACTTGAAGAAGGTGGGGCTGATATGATTCATGTGGATGTGATGGATGGTCATTTTGTTCCTAATTTAACAATAGGACCTCCAGTAATTAAAGCTCTTCGAAAACATTGTTCATTAAAATTTGATGTTCATTTAATGATTTCACCAGTGCATAAATATATAGATGCTTATGCTGATGCAGGAGCAGATATTATTACTATTCATCCTGAGGCAACTGATAATTTAGAAAATTCAATTAAAAAAATAAAAGAAAAAAATAAAAAAGTTGGAGTTTCGCTTAATCCTGAAACTAAAATTGATTTAATATTAGATTTATTAGATCAAATAGATTTAGTGTTAATTATGAGTGTAAATCCTGGATTTGGCGGCCAAAAATTTATGCCAGAAGTTTTATATAAAATCAAAGAATTAAAAAAAATAAGAGAGCAAAAAAATTTAGATTTTGACATAGAGATTGATGGTGGAATCAATTTTGATAACTGCAAAAGTGCAATTGATGCTGGTGCAAACATTCTTGTCTCCGGTACTACGGTGTTCAAAAGTAATGATGGAGATATAAAGAAAAATATTAATTTATTAAAATTAAAATAAGTTAATGATTAATACAAATTCCTTAGGCATTTTAGGTCAATTTTATTTTAATGTAAGAGATAGCTTTAAATCAATTTATCAAAATTCAAATTTTTACGAAAAAAAAATATCAAAAACTTTTTTAAATAGTTTTGAATATAAACCTAGTCCTCATTTACTTTCATCTATAATTAAATACCAAAGTAAAAAATATAAAATTGAGGATTTTGCTATCGAGTCAATTTGGCAAAACAAATTAAGTCCTAAGGATTACGAAAAATTAAATAATTTTTTTTGGTTTTTTAGTTTAGATTTAAAATCCTCCAAAAAGACTACACAAACAGTTATAAAAAATTGGATTTCAAATAACAGTAAATATCAAAAAAGAAGTTGGGAATTTGATTTGACAGCAAAAAGAATTATTTCATGGTTATCAAATCATCAACTTACTTACGAAGATAGTGACCAAGAATATAAATCTACTTTTGATCATATGATTCAAAAACAAACTAATCATTTGTTAAATGAAATCAAAAACTCAAAAGAGGTAGAAAATAAAATGATTGGATGCGCTGCAATCATTTTAACTGGATTAGCTTACAAAAATGAAAAACAATATCTTTTAAATGGATTAAATTTATTAAAAAATATCATTAAATTCTCAATTGATAATCAAGGCTTTCCAAAATCAAGAAATATTCGACAACTTATATTTTATTTAAAATACTTTATAATTATTAGAGAATGGTTTAAAGAATCTCAGAGCTTAATTCCTGAATATATTGATGAGACTATTTATTATTTAGGTTCAAGTTACGCTTTCATTTGGCAAAATATAAAGCAGGATATTTTTTTTAATGGTAATTTTTCTTCTGAAAATAGAGAATTTGATCAATATTTAAAAAGGTTTGGTTATACTTTCAAAAACCAAATTAATGAACTTGGTGGATACGCAATTCTTAAAAATAAAAAAATAATTCTTGCAACTGATATTGGTTCTAGTCCTAATAAAACTTTTTCCGAAGACTACCAAGCAGGTGCTTTATCATTTGAAATATTTTCAAATGAAAAAAAATTAATTTCAAATGCTGGTTATTACTCAGATAAAAATAATAAATTTAATAAATTATCAAAAAGTACTTCTCTTCATTGTGCTTTAACAATTGAAGATTATTCTTCTTGTAATTTTGCTAAGCATCAAAAAGGTTTAGTCATTGATAGAGGGCTGAAAGTATCAAAAAAAAATGTAGTTTTTGAAAATAATTATTGGAAAGTATCAGGTACACATGATGGATATTTAATTAAGTTTGGAACAAATTATGAGAGAGAGATTGAGTTTTATCCAGAGCAAATGAAATTTATTGGTTATGATAAGTTATTTAGAAAAACACCTAATAAGGAAATTAAATTTGATATTAGATTTCATCTCAATCCAAGCTCAAAAGTGATGAAAACTCAAGATAACAAATCTATACTAATCGAATTAGATGAGGAAGGTTGGAAGTTTAGTTGTGATAACTTTGATATTAATATTGATAATGGTTTATATTTCGGTAATAAAAATTCATATAAAGAAAACCAAAATATTTTTATCTCAGGAATAAATAATGAAAAAGAGCAAATAATAAAGTGGGAGATCAATAAATTATAATGAAGAAAAAAATCAAGACGGCTCTTATTTCTGTGTCTGATAAAAGTAACTTAAAACCGTTATTAAATATTTTAAAAAAAAATAAAATTAAAATAATTAGCTCTGGTGGTACATATAAAGAAATTAAAAGATTAAAATTTAACTGTTTAGAAGTGTCTGATTTTACCAATTCACCTGAAATTTTAGAGGGTAGAGTAAAAACTCTTCATCCAAAAATCCATGCAGGGATCTTAAATAAAAGAGAGAAAAAATCTCACTTAAAAGATCTAAAAAATAATGGTTTTGAGAATATTGATTTGGTTGTTGTTAATTTTTATCCATTTGAGAACACTCTTAAAAAAACAAAAAACCATAAAAAAATTATAGAAAATATTGATGTAGGTGGTCCCACAATGGTTAGGTCCGCAGCTAAAAACTATAATGATGTGACTGTAATAACTTCCTCAGATCAGTATTTGGAATTAATTGAAGAATTAAAAAGGTTCAAAGGATCCACTTCCTTAAGTTTTAGAGAAAAGCTATCAAGTATAGCTTTTTCAGAAACAGCTTATTATGACTCTGTTATTTCAGACTATTTCAATAAAAAAACAAACACTATTTTCCCTAAGAAAAAAATTTTGCATGGAAATCTTACAGAACAACTTAGATACGGAGAAAATCCTCATCAACAAAGTGCAATCTATTCAAATAGTTCGAATACATATTTAAAACAAATTCATGGAAAACAACTAAGTTATAATAATTACAATGACATATTTAGTGCTCTAACTATTTCAAGATCTTTACCAAAAGGTAAAGGAACAGTCATAGTTAAACATGCAAATCCATGTGGAGTTTCTACTAAAAATGATCATTTAGAGAGTTATAAATCTGCTCTTTCTTGTGATCCCGTTAGTGCTTTTGGTGGAATTGTTTCTTGTAATTTTAAAATTACTAAAAATTTAGCTTTAGAACTAAATAAATTATTTTTAGAAGTGATTATTGCAAATGGATTTGAAGGTAGCGCTATCAAAATATTAAAAGCTAAAAAAAACTTAAGGTTAATTGACGGAACAAATTATACATCAGAAGAACTTCTTAAATTTGTATCATTCAACCAAAATATAATGATACAGTCAGAAGATTTAAATTTATTTTCAACCAAAAATTTTAAAATCGTCTCAAAACGAAAACCAACATCAAAACAACTTAAAGATCTTATTTTTGCTTTCAATGTATGCAGATATGTCAAATCAAACGCAATAGTCTTAGCATCAAACGAAACAACCGTTGGTATTGGTTCTGGTCAACCAAGTAGATTGGATAGTTGTCAAATAGCAATAAATAAAATGAAAAAATTTAATCTTCAGAACGATAACTTAGTTGCTGCATCAGATGCATTCTTTCCTTTTGTGGATGGTATTGAAAAATTAGTTCAATCTGGTGTTCGAGCAGTAATTCAGCCATCTGGATCAATAAGAGATAAAGAAATAATTAACTTTGCAAATGAAACTGATACCGTGCTTGTTTTTTCAAAGACAAGACACTTTAGGCATTAGATATTTGATCTATTTTTGCAGCAAGAATAAAATCACTCTCTGCTAGACCTTTAATTGCATGTGTGAATATTTTAATTCTAGCATAACCCCATCCAAACCATAGATCTGGGTGATGACCCTCAGACTCAGCTATTTCTCCAACTTTATTTACAAATTCCTGACTTTTTAAAAAGTTATCAAATTTAAAACTTTTTATTAAATGAAAACCATCAATTTTATCCTCTAAAACTTCCCAACCATCAACTTTTTTTAAATATTTATGTATTTCGTCAGCATTAAAAGGAGGAATATTTCCTTCACATGGTACGCACTTTTTATTTGCTAAATCACTCATAATTTTTTTTGGAGCGGGCAAAGGGGGTCGAACCCTCGACCTTCTCGTTGGCAACGAGACGCTCTACCACTGAGCTATGCCCGCTTATTTTAAAAACATTATAGTTAGCGGTTTTTATAAATGCAAGCAATAAGAGGAAATTTTTATTTTAAATAATTTAATTCTTTTAAATTATTTTCAAAAATTGAATTTAATTTATTTTGGTAGCTTTTATCAAATATGCTTTTCCAATCATTTTTTGGTCCTAAATGAAAAAAAGGAATTTTTTTGATGTCATTTTTTGACAAAACAGACTCTAAAAAACCACTTTTTTTTTCCATATTTTTCATATTTTCGAAATTAGTAGATTTAACAGCATTTTGAGCTTTTAAAAAATTAAAGTCTTCTTTTTCTTGAAGAGTATTTTGAATAAACTCTATTATTTCTTTTAAAACATCTAAGGTATTAACAGTTAAATCCTCATATCTAATTAATTTTACTGGTAAAATTTTTTGATTTATCCAAGACTGATAATTTTTCTCCCAGGAACTTATAAATTGAAAATCACTAAAATCATTTTTTGTTTGATAATCGTGAATGTATTTTTTTTCATTTAGCATAAATTTCAAAGCTTCATCTTTAGATAATTCATAATGATTTTGTAAAGAGGTTAATACATTTCTTGGATCCCGCACAATATAAATAGCACCAATAGTGTTTTTTTTATTTGTAAAATTACTGTTATTGATTGATCCTAAAATATTATGGGTTTTGAGAAAATTTAACTCATTGTTTAAATTTATTTTTTCCTGAGCTTTAATCCAAAATTTAGATGTATCAGTTACTATTTTAGGATCATAATTAAAATCGCTAAAATGTCTTTTTTCAGGGAATTGATCGATATTTTTAAGTAAATCTTGATTGAAAAAGCCCTCTTCTGAATAAAAATATGATGACAACAATGCTCTTAACCATGTGTTCCCACTTTTGGGATATGAGGCTATCCAAAATATCATTTAAGTTTTTTTTAATAATATATTATAAAATAAAAAATGAACAATTTTCCAAAAATAATTCCAGTGTTTCCACTCAGTAACTTTATTATTTTCCCTAATACTACAGTGCCATTAAATATTTTTGAACCAAGATACCTTGATATGGTTAATGATAGTATGAAATCAAATAAATTAATAGGAATGGTCCAGCCGAAAAATTCTAAAGATCAAAATGGTGTGCCTGAATTACATGATGTGGGTTGCCTTGGAAAAAT
This sequence comes from Candidatus Pelagibacter sp. HIMB123, assembly GCF_052048195.1. Lineage (NCBI taxonomy): Bacteria > Pseudomonadati > Pseudomonadota > Alphaproteobacteria > Candidatus Pelagibacterales > Candidatus Pelagibacteraceae > Candidatus Pelagibacter > Candidatus Pelagibacter sp. HIMB123. Next base: position 21,124 of record NZ_JBNAIL010000020.1, read on the forward strand.
AACAAGTTTTAGAGAAACTGAGGATGGTCGTTATCTAATTGAATTAAAAGGAAAAATCAGATTTAAAATTATAAATGAAGTAAATACAGATAAAAAATATAGAAGTGTAGAGGTCGACTATAATGATTATTCAAATGATTTAAGTGATGAAAAAGAAAAACTAAATTTTTCTGATCTTGAACTAATTTTCAAAGATCTAAAATCTTTATTTGAAAAAAGAGGTTTTATTATAAATTGGAAAGCGTTGGAGAAGCAAAGTTTAGATGAGACAATTAATGCTTTAGCTATGGCATCACCATTTTCACTTGAAGAAAAACAAATCTTACTTGAAGCAAAAAACTTAGATATTAGAAAAAATAAAATTGCAGAAATTCTTAAAACTTACATTTTTGATAATTACGAAAATACCACACTTCAATAGAGACTAATTAAAATAAAAGACCTTTATCAGCAATTTTTGTAAAAATTTTACTAATACTTGGAGTTTTATTAAAATATTTTATGGATTTACTCAAAAAATTATTTTTAGTCTTTCTCTCGAAATTAAAAAATTCATGAATTAAATCAATGCCTGTAGAAAATATATAATTTTTATGCTTTTGATTATTTTCAAATTCTGTGTTTAATGTTGAGTCCAAAGGTAAACCAAGATCAATTTTTTTTTGAATAATATCATTTAAAATTTTTATATCCCTTATTGTCATATTAAAACCTTGTCCTGCAAGAGGATGAATTCTGTGGAGCAAATCTCCAAATGCCAAAATATTTTTGTGAAAATACGATCTCAAACTTAACCCATGCAGCTCAAAAGAATTAATTTTGTTTATTTTTTTTAAAGTGTATTTAGAATTATAAGTATTAATCAAATTATTAACTTCTTTCTCACTTTTCAAATGATTGTTAATAGAATAAACGATTGATGTTTCATAATCTGAAATAGGCAAAAAAGCTAAAGGACCATTTTTTGTAAATATTTGTACAGCAACGTTATTTGAAATTCTCTCATGATTTAAAATTGTAGTATAAGCAACACTATTGTATTTTTTTTCAATTTTTTTATTAAAATATTTTTTTGTAATCTGGCTATTTTGATCAGTATTAAAAACTAAATCATAATCCTTGGAGTAGTTTATTTTTTTTTTATAATTAATTTCTCTAAAATACTTGCTACGAAATAGATTTTTTTCTAAAATTTCTTGAAGTTTATGATTTTTGACAATTGAAAATAAATGATCTTTATTGTTTCCAAAATTAATTAACTTTTGTTTTTCTAAATTATCGCTGTATATTTCTATTTTGTTTAATTTATAAATAATTTTTTCAATATTAATTATTTTTTCATTATAAAATTCTACATTACTTTTGGAAATACCGATTGTACGAGTTTTATTTACTAAAGATTTTTTTTTAGGATATAAAACGTCTACATAAATTTTTTGATTAACTAAAGATTTTGCTAAAGTTAAGCTCGATAAACCATTGCCAAGAATACAAACTCTCATATTATTTTTAATTTTAACAACAAAAATTAGATGATACAAAGTGGTATAATTGATTCATATATATGAATATTAAAAAAACAGCTAATTTATTCATTGATTTTACAAGTAGGCGGTTAGCTGAGATTGCTGGATTGCTACTCCTGCTTTTAGGTTTAGCTTTATTTGTAGCACTACTTACCTACTCACCTGAAGATCCAAATTTTATTTTTCCAGATAATACAGAAATAAAAAATTTTTTTGGTTTTAAGGGTAGTTTTGTTTCTGATCTGTTTTTTCAATCTGTTGGATTAATTGCTTATCTAATTTCTTTAACATTTATCGTTACTGGTATTAATCTATTAAGAAGTAAAGAATTTATTTTAATTATTGAAAACATTTTCTTTGCTGTACTTTATTGTATTTTTGGGTCTCTTTTTTTAACTCATTATTATTCTGATGCATTTACACTTTATATAAATGGTAATGGCGGTTTTATAGGTGTTTTTCTTAATCAGACTTATTTAAATCAAATCTTACTTATAAACAGTGAAATATCATACTACTTTTTAATTATTTTAATTTTATTCTTGTTCCTGAAAAGTATAAATTTTAATCCATTTAAATTTTATAAATTAATATTAAAATCTTTAAGTTTATTTAAAAAGAATAAAGAAAAAAATTACACTGATAAAAGTGAAATAATAAATGAATATATACCACAAGATGAAATTAAAAATCTGATACAAGAAGATTTACCTTTTATAAAAGCTGAGAATAAAAAAGATAGTAAAATTAAATTTAAACTCCCAGGTTTAGAATTATTAAAAATACCTACCAAAAAAGAGGGGGGGAGATCTGAAAAAAATGAAAATAATGATCCTGACTTTTTGGAAAAAATCCTATTAGATTTTGGGGTTAATGGTAAAATTAAAAAAGTAAGTCATGGACCTGTGGTGACACTTAATGAATTTGAGCCTGCTGCTGGCGTAAAAGTTTCTAAAATTATCAACCTATCAGATGATATAGCAAGAAATACAAGTTCAGAATCTGCAAGAATTTCTACCATACCAGGAAGTAATACTATCGGTATTGAGCTTCCAAATATTTCAAGGGAAAATGTTTATTTAAGTGAAATTTTAAATAATAGTGATTTTAAAAAAAAAGATATCAAATTACCTATCGCACTTGGCAAAAGTATATCTGGTAACCCGATAATTGGTGATTTGTCATCAATGCCACATTTGCTGATAGCCGGAACTACGGGATCTGGTAAATCAGTATGTATCAATACAATTATTTTATCACTTCTTTACCGACATACTCCTGATAAATGTAAATTCATTTTAATTGATCCCAAAATGTTGGAGTTGTCTACTTACGAAGGAATTCCACATTTACTGTGCCCAGTTATAACAGAAGCAAAAAAAGCAGCTTCAGTGCTTGGCTGGGTGGTTAAGGAAATGGAGAGCAGATATAGATTAATGACTAAAGAAGGAGTCAGAAATATTGATGGTTACAATGCTAAACACAAACTTCCAATGCCTTATATTGTAGTAGTAGTTGATGAAATGTCTGACTTAATGTTAGTTGCTGGTAAAGAAATTGAAAATTATATTCAAAAACTATCTCAAATGGCAAGAGCAGCAGGAATCCATATTATAATGGCTACCCAAAGACCTAGTGTTGATGTAATTACAGGAACAATTAAGGCTAATTTTCCTACAAGAATATCTTTCCAAGTAACTTCTAAAATAGACAGTAGAACAATTCTTGGAGAACAAGGGGCTGAACAATTGTTAGGAAAAGGAGATATGTTATACATGTCCTCGGCTAATCGTATAGTTAGAATTCATGCACCATTTGTATCTGACAGCGAAATAGAAAAAGTAAATAATTCTTTAAGATTACAAGCAGAGCCAGATTATGTTGATGAAATTTTAAATTTCGCTGATGAAAAAGAAATTGGTGATAGTCAAAATCAAGGTGAGAAAGATGAACTTTACGAACAAGCTTTGGATATAATTAGGTCTGAAGGTAAAGCGTCTACTTCGTTTTTACAAAGAAAACTTCAAATTGGATACAATAGAGCAGCAAGAATTATTGACATGATGGAGTCAGATGGGATTGTTAGTAAAGCAAATCATGTAGGCAAAAGAGACGTGCTTTAATGCTACGATATTTTCTAATATTTTATTTATTTGTATCTAGCTCTATCTCAAATGCTGAGATCAAAGAAAAAATAATACAAAATTTGAAAGATACAAAAAATCTTGATTTTAAATTCGAGCAAAATGTTAATGGCAAAATAGAAAACGGAAACTGTACCATTGAGTATCAAAAAAAAATCTTTTGTGAGTACGCGAGAAGTAATAATAAAATTTTGGTTTCAAATGGAAAATCTTTAGTAATAAAAACAAGGACCAGCTATTATAGATATCCATTAGAAAAAACTGCTTTAAATTTAATTTTAGATAAAAATTTTCTAATAGATAAAATTTATGATCTTGAAGAAAGAATTGTTGATAATAGTCTAATTAATTTTACAATTAAAGAAGGAGATAACGAAATTAATATTTTTTTTGATAAACAAACTTATGATTTAGTTGGTTGGCAAAATACTGATATTTATCAAAATTTTAATATTACTTTTCTTAGCTCAATAAGAAAAAATAGAGTGCTTTCAAAGAATCTTTTTAAAATACCTATTCAAAATTAAATATTCAAAATTTCAGTTTTAAATATTTTCATTCCTCTTGAAATATAATTACTTAATGCATTTTTATGATCTAAAGAGCATGTATGAACCCAGACGCGATTAACTTTATTTTCAAAAGATTTTTTAATGGCCTCAGATAATAAATAGGAACCCAATTTTTTATTTTGATATTCTTCTAGTATACCAAAATAAGCAATTTCAGTTTCATTTTTTTCTGGATGAAAAATTAATTCAAAAAAACCAACTAAATCATCTTTAAATTTAAATACATATGTTTTGACCATTTCAGATGAAACGTAAGTTATCCATTTTTCCTCTGACCAAGACAATCTATCGATCCATTTGTGATTTTTTCCAATAGTTTTATAAAAAAATTTATTTAATTGAAAATTAATTGGATCAATTAAACTTAAAGAATAATCTTCTGAGGGCTTATTTCTTTCTTTAAGATCTTGAAGTGAGTTTATTTCTAAATAATTTCTTTTAACTTCCTTAGTCACTCAACCATTTTTCCTACTCTTTCACCTCCAAACAGATGAAAATGTAAATGTGGTACTTCTTGTCCACCATAATCACTGATGTTTGCTAAAGCTCTATAGCCCCGACCTACTTCTGTTGAAATACCAAGCTTTTTAGCAACTATATTAATGCCTTTTAATAATCCAACCATCTCTTCTGATGTGGCATTCAAACTAAAATCATCTAAATCAATATATTTCCCTTTGGGAATAACTAAAGCATGAATTTTTTTTTGTGGATTAATGTCATGAAATGACAAAACAAAATCATCTTCATAAATTTTATTGCAAGGTATCTCACCACGTAAAATTTTTGCAAAGATATTGTTATTGTCGTAACTCATTTTTTTCTTTTTTCTAGCTCTGACATTACCTCTTCAATTTTTATTTCATTTGCCTCAAGATACATTAGCAAATGGTAAAATACATCTGCGGCTTCATGAATTTTGTTTGAATTTTCCTCTACTGCCTCTATCAATTCATTAACTTCCTCTAAGACCTTTGCCTTGCTTAATAATTTGTCTGTAAGCAACTTATTAGTATACGAACCTTCAACTGGGGAAGATTTTCTGTCTCTTGCAAGTTTTATTAGGTTTTCTAATGTATTAAGCATATTAAATTCTAACAGGAATTCCTTTTGAATCCAAATATTCCTTAGCTTCTTTTACTGAATGTTTGCCGTAGTGAAATATAGATGCAGCTAATACTGCACTAGCATTTCCCAATTTAATACCATCTACTAAATGATCTAAATTTCCTACTCCACCTGAAGCAATAACTGGAATATTTACCACAGAAGATATCTTGGACATAAGCTCTATATCATAACCAACTTGAGTACCATCTCGATCCATAGAAGTAACTAGAAGCTCGCCTGCTCCACTATCTTCCATTTTTTTTGCAAATTCTATAGCATCAGTTCCAGCATTGTTTCTTCCACCATGAGTAAATATTTCCCATCTGTTTCCATTTTTTTTAGCATCTATTGCTACCACAATACATTGCGAGCCAAATTTTATAGAACTTTCTACAACTACTTCTGGATTTTGAACTGCAGCAGTATTTATTGATACTTTATCTGCACCACAGTTCAGTAGTTTATTGATATCCTCAACACTTTTTACACCACCTCCAACTGTCAGAGGAACAAAGCATTTCCTCGAAGTTTTCTCTACTACGTCGTAAATAGTATCTCTATTTTCATTTGATGCAGTAATATCTAAAAAGCAAATTTCATCTGCTCCACCATCTGAATAAATTTTAGCTTGTTCGACAGGATCACCTGCGTCTTTTAAATCAACAAAGTTAATACCCTTAACCACACGTCCATTTTTAACGTCTAAACAAGGTATTATTCTATTTTTAAGCATCTAGTTCCTTAACTAATTCATCCAATTTAATATCACCATCATAAATAGCTTTTCCAACTATAATGCCTTCAATGTTATTATTGTTTAATTCTTTAGTCTTTTTAATGTCATCAATTGAAGAAACTCCACCAGATATAATTACCGGGCAATTAGAAGTATCTGCAACCTTTGATGTCTCCTCGAAATTAGGACTTTGCTTCATTCCATCTTTATTAATGTCAGTATAAATCAACCTACTTGCTCCAAAATCATTTACTTCTTTTAAGTAATCTAGTGTTAGTTGATTAGAATTTTCTTTCCAACCAGAGACAGATAAATATCCATCTTTTGCATCTAAACCTAGAGCAATTTTATTTGGAAATTTTTCACATGCTTCTTTTAAAAAATTTTTATCTTTTATTGCAGCACTTCCTAAAATAACTTTCTCAACACCAGCATCAGTATATTTCTGAATACTTTCAAAATTTCTAATACCCCCACCAATCTCAATCTTAAGATCAAATTTAGTTACTATTTCCTGTATAATATCTAAATTAACTGTTTCACCAGTTAAAGCTCCATCTAAATCGACTATGTGTAAATTTTTAAAACCATGATCTTTATATTTTCCAGCTTGTTCAACTGGAGACATTTCATATTCAGTTTTGTTATCAAAGTCCCCTTTAACTAACCTCACACACTTTTTATCTTTAATATCTATTGCTGGAAATATTTTCATTTATAAACTTATAAAGTTATCGATTATTTTAAGTCCAGTTTTATCACTTTTTTCTGGGTGGAACTGTGTTCCAAAAATATTTTCTTTTTCAACAGAGCAAACAATATTTGAGGAATAATCTGTTGTAGCTGAAACCACATTTTTATCTTCTGGTACAAATTCATAACTATGAACAAAATACATGTGAGAATTGTTTTCTATACCTTTAAAAATTTTACTTTCTTTAACAATATTAATTTGGTTCCAACCAATATGAGGAAGTTTATATTTTCCATTTTGGTTATCTATTTTTGATACTTTACCTGAAACCCAACCAAGACCTTTGGTTTCAGTTTCTTCGTAACCAATGTCTGCAAACATTTGAAGTCCTACACAAATTCCAAGAAGTGGTTTTTTATTATTCATTGCAAATTCACTTAATGCATCAACTAAACCACTGATGTTGTTAAGTGCATCAATACAACTCTTGAACGAACCCTGCCCTGGTAAAACAACTTTATCTGAAGATTTAATCTTATTTAAATCTGAAGTTACTTCTATATTTACTTTATCTTTAGCAACTTCCTTAAAGGAGTTTATCACCGAGCTAATATTGCCCGAATTATAATCAACAATTGTGACGTTCATTAAACTTATAATGAGCCTTTAGTGGATGGAATACTTTTCTTGTTTCTTGGATCCATCTCTAATGCAGCTCTTAATGATCTTGCTAATGCTTTGTAACAAGACTCAATAATGTGATGGCTATTATCACCATAAATATTTTCAACATGCATTGTAATACCGGCTGATTGAGAAAAAGCTTGAAACCATTCTTTAAATAGCTCGGTATCCATTTCTCCAAGTTTCTCAACTTTCAATTTTACTTTCCATATCAAATAAGGTCTGTTTGAAACATCTATTGCAACTCTAGTCAGTGTTTCATCCATTGGAATAACTGTGTGTGCATATCTTTTTATTCCTACAAATTTTTTAGCTGCTTTTTTTAGAGCTTCACCAATAGCAATACCTGTATCTTCTGTTGTGTGGTGAAGATCAATATAAGTATCTCCTTTTGCTTTGACTTTTAAATCAATTAGGGAATGCTTTGATAATTGCTCAAGCATATGATCTAGGAAACCTATACCAGTGTCAATTTGGTACTTACCTTTGCCATCAATATTTACTTCAACATTGATACTGGTTTCTTTTGTTTTTCGAGATACTTTTCCTTTTCTAGCCATATATTTTTAATGGTATACATACATAATCCCGCGATATCAATATCAGTCTGAACACTTGAAGTATCAAAAATAGTTACCATTTATTAGATATGACAACAATTGTACTAGTTAGAAAAAACAATGAAGTAGTAGTTGCTGGTGATGGACAAGTTAGTATGGGAAATACTGTTGTTAAAAGCACTGCTTCAAAAGTTAGAAAAATTGAAAAAAGAGATGTCGTAGCGGGATTTGCGGGATCAACTGCTGATGCGTTAACTTTGTTTGAAAGATTAGAGGGAAAATTAGAAAAACATGCTGGTAATTTATCAAGAGCTGCAGTTGAGTTAGCAAAAGATTGGCGAACTGATAAATACTTAAGAAGATTAGAAGCACTAATGGCTGTTGGCGATAAAAATAATAGTTATATAATTTCTGGAACTGGGGATGTTCTAGAACCTGAGGGCGATGTGATTGGAATAGGCTCTGGTGGAAATTATGCCTTAGCAGCAGGAAAAGTTTTAATAGAAGGTAATATGTCAGCTGAGGAAGTGGCAAAAAAAGCAATTAAAGTTGCGGCTGATATATGTGTTTTTACAAATGAAAATGTTAAAATTGAAAAAATATAATGGATAAATCAAACGTAACACAACTACACCCAAAAGATACAAATCAAAAAGAAGAAACCTCTTTGGTCAGTTCTTTATCCCCTAGAGAAATTGTTTCAGAATTAGACAGATTTGTTGTTGGACAAAACAAGGCCAAAAGAGCTGTTGCTGTTGCGCTAAGAAATAGGTGGAGGAGACAAGCTCTCAAAGGCGAAATGAAGAATGAAGTTTTGCCAAAAAATATTTTAATGATTGGACCAACTGGAGTTGGAAAAACTGAAATCTCACGAAGGTTATCAAAATTAGCAGAAGCACCTTTTGTAAAAGTTGAAGCTACAAGATTCACAGAGGTTGGATATGTAGGAAGGGATGTTGAACAAATTGTAAGGGATTTGATTGAAATTGCAATCTCAATGGAAAAAGTAAAAAAAAGGAAAGAAGTTTTTGCGCAAGCTCAAAAAGCGGCAGAAGAAAAAGTTTTAGATGCACTTGTTGGCAAAAAAGCGAGTTTAGCAACAAGAGAAAGTTTTAGAAAAAGATTAAGAAATGGTGACCTAGATGATAACGAAATTGAAATTGCCGTGAGCGATACTGGGTCAGGTGGAGCTTCTTTTGAAATCCCAGGTATGCCTGGTGCTAATGTTGGAATGATTAACATTGGTGAGATGATAGGTAAATCAATGGGCAATAAAGAAAAAAAGAAAAAAATGACAGTAAAAGAATCTCATGAAATTTTAATTAATGACGAATCGGATAAATTAATTGAGCAAGATAAAATTATCAAAGCAGCAAAACTTTCAACAGAAAATAACGGAATAGTTTTCCTTGATGAGATAGATAAAATTTCAGCTAGAACAGATAGAGTTGGAGGAGATGTATCAAGAGAAGGTGTGCAAAGAGATTTATTACCTTTGATTGAGGGAACAACAGTAAATACTAAACATGGTCCAATTAAAACTGATCATATTTTATTTATTGCATCTGGAGCATTCCAACTTGCAAAACCATCAGATTTACTTCCAGAGTTACAAGGAAGATTGCCAATTAGAGTTGAATTAGAAGCATTAACTAGTGAAGATTTTAAAAGAATTTTAAGAGAACCTGATTTTAGTTTAATTAAGCAATATGTGGCTCTTCTTAAAACTGAAAATGTTGATTTAGAATTTTCAGACGATGGTATTGACGCAATAGCAAATATTGCCTCTGAAGTAAATGCAACTGTAGAAAACATAGGTGCAAGAAGATTACATACAATAATTGAAAAAATATTAGATGAAATAAGTTTCACAGCGACTGACCGTGCTGGAGAAAAGATTATAATAAATAAGGAATACATTAATAAAAACTTAGATACTCTTGTTAAAGACACTGATTTATCTAAATTTATTTTATAATTTGAGATCTACAAATATCCCAATTCAAGCATTTCTTTTTTGAAGGCGTCTTCAATTTTTTTTCTTATTTTTTCATCTAACATTTTCTTCCAATCATTTTTTGGACCAAGATTAAAAAATGGTATTTTTTTTCCAGTTTCGAAATGGGTTTTAGCCTCAAAGAAACCTTTTTCTTTCTCAAGTAACTTCATCCTATCAAAATCTGTTGTTTCAATTGTGTTTTGAAATTTTTTTTGATCAATTTTAAATTGAGCTCCTTGAATTTTATATATAAATTTTAATATTTTTCTAAATACAAAATCTCTATCACTTATTAAATCTTCATATTTAATTAGTAAATATCTTCCTTCATCATCAAAAGATTTCCAGCTGTTATAATTTCCGCCCCATGTTCCTAGATAAAGTCTAGTTTGTTCAGCAACATGATCACTAAATATATTTCCAAATTTAAATGAATTTATTAAAATATCCGCGGATTTTTCAGCTGAAGCTCCTATATGATTTGCTAAAGAATTTACTATATTTCTTGGATCTCTGACTATGTAGATTGCGCCAAGCGAATTATTTAAATCAGTGAAAGCATTATTGTTAATATTAAATAAATAACTATGTGTTTTTAAAAATTGAACACTATTTTTTTTATTAAAAGACGCTTGTACTTTTATATAATTTTTTATAACTTCTTCTTCGTCCTGTATATTTATTCCCATTCTTTCAAATAAAGCATTTACAGGAAATTGTTTAATATTTTTAATTAAATCAAAATTATATACACCGTCATTCGAAAAAAAATATGCAGCCAACATTGACCTTACTAGGGTATTGCCGCTCTTAGGATATGATGCTAACCAAACAAACATTTTAAAAAACTTGAATTTACTTTAATTTTTTTAAATATACATAAAAAGCACCGCTGCCACCATCTTTTACATCTGCTTCTCTAATATCAGTTATTTTTTTCATAAGTTCTTCATTATTTTTAATGAACTCTGGAACTGAGTATTTTAGAATACTTAAATCTTTAGAAACAAATGGATCGGCCTCATTTTTTGAATGAAGCCCCTTACCAGTTACAATTACAAGTTTGCTGGTCCCTTCTTTAAAGTTTTTATTTATAAATGATTCCACGATTACATTTGCTTTTTCTAAAGTATATCCATGTAAATCTATTGATTGGGTTTTAAATGTTTTTTTTTCCTTATTTTTAAGATCTTTATTCGGAAGTTTGTCCTCACTTTTTAAGAAAGTGTTCCAATCCCTTTTATCTTTGTCTGTTAGGTTATTGTTCAATTATGTTAAAATATTTACCAATTTCCAGTTTGGATTAACCGATGTCGTATCTCTTGAAAATACCCATGTATCGTATATTTTTTTTATTTTCTCTGGATCTCCTGATATTAATTTTTTATCTTTGTCTTTAATGCAAGTAATTATTTCTGCAATAAAATCTACTGTAACGTTTAATATATTCCCAATTTTCTTATGCTCTTTTATCTTTGCTGAATTGATTCCAATAAATGTAATTTCCGCAAAATGACCTCTATCGCTTCTTTCTTTTAGGGCTTTATTAAACTGATCAAATATTTCTTTATTTAAAAGTGGCTTACTAGCTATAATTTTATTATCATTATCACTAAAGTCTGTAATAATTGTCTCATAAGCAATTTTTGCACCTTTTAAAAATTCATTTTGTGCATTTATATCAAAAATATTATTATCTTTCTTAGGTTGGGGCTTTTCTACTTTCTTCAATATATCTTGAAATTGGCCTGGAGCTTTTCCTTCAAAACCAGTTCTTTTCCCCAATATACCTCTAAGCCTTAAGAAAATAAATCCAGCTATCATCGCTAGTAAAATAATATCAATGTATTCGAAACTATAATTCATCATATAATATTAATTACTATGTTGATTAATTTCAACCAGCAATTTAGATTAAGGACAAATGAACTCAATATTATTAGCCATAATTTTAATACCTATTATTGAAATTTACCTTTTAATTAAAATTGGGTCCCAAATAGGTGCATTAACAACAATTTTATTAATTTTTACAACTGCAATAATTGGAATTTATTACGCAAAATATGAGGGTCTCAATACTCTTAAAGCTGGGTTTGCTCAATTAAACAATAATCAGGCACCGACCTATGAAATGTTATCTGGTGCAGCTATTGCAATGGCGGCAGTTTTATTGATTATTCCGGGTTTCCTAACTGATTTAATCGGTTTTTCTCTAATATTTCCTCTTAGTAGAAAGTTTATTTTTGATAATATTTTTAAAAAATTTAAACAAAAGCAAAATATTAAAAATAATTTTATTGATGGAGAATTTGAAGATATAGAGGACGACAATGACAGAAAAGTTTAAAATTTTAGGTCAGTATATTAAAGACCTATCAAGTGAAACTCCAGATATTGAAACTTATCTATATGTTAGAGATAATATTTCACAATATAATCTTGGTATAGATATAAATTCAAAAGCAATAAAAAATAAAATGATTGAAGTAAATACAACTTTTAAATTTGAGGATAAAAATAAAAGTTTAAAAAAAGCCTACTTTGAAATTGTATACTCAACAGTAGTTCAAGTTAACGATGATGTAAAAGAAAAAAAAGAACTAGAAAAAATTATACTTTGTGATGTTCAAAATAAAATATATCCAAATTTAGAAAAAGCTCTTTTAGATTTATTACATAACTCAGGATATCCAGAAATAAAATTTGAAAAGAAGATTGATTTTGAAAACTTGTATAGTCAAAAATTTAATTAATAATAATTTTTTTTTAAATTTTTATTAAGATAACTTTTGTGGTTTTCAAGTTCTTTAGTGCTTGGTTTTACAACTTTTTTAAAATACTCTACATTTGAACCAAAACTATTGCTTTCTTGCTCATCAACATTTTTAAAATCCAGTGAAGGTTCTTTTTGATCAATTAAATTTATATAAACTTTTGCTAGTAAATCACAATCGATCAGAGCTGTATGAGTAACTCTACTAGAATTATCTATTCTAAATCTTTTGCAGAGAGCATCCAGGCTAGCTTGAGATCCTGGAAACTTTTCTCTTGCCAAAATTAAAGTATCAATTATTTCATTACTAATTTCACTTATTCCAAGTAATTTTAATTCATTATTTAAATGAGACAAATCAAATTGAGCATTGTGAATTATAATTCTCTTGTTTTTAATAAATTCTAAAAATTCCTCACTTATTTCCTTGAATTTTTTTTGTTTAGACAAAAATTCATCGCTATATCCATGAATTTTTAAAGCTTCTTCTGAAACTTTTCTTTCAGGATTTAAATAATAATGAAATTTATTTTTAGTTGGTATTAAGTTGTCAAGCTCTATACATCCTATTTCAACGATCCTATGTCCTTCTTTAACAGATATTCCAGTGGTCTCTGTATCTAATACAATTTCTTTCATCTATAAAATTTCATCTAAAATTTTTTTTATACTTTCTTTAACAGGTTTTTTTGTAAAATTGTTTTTAATTATATAGTGTGATTTTTTTTTTTTGTATTCAAGATTAATCTGAATTTTTCGAAATTTATCAAACAAATTCCGATTAAAATTTTTTCTTTTTTCTAATCGTTTTGCTATATCTCTATTTTTAGACTCTATAAAAACCAAGATATCTTTTTTATTGTTAATTTTATTTTCCAATAGTAATGGAATATCTAAAATTACAAGCTCTTTATTTTTGTTTTTTTTTAAAAAAGATTTTAATTTTTTTCTTATTTCTAGATGAACTATTGTGATTATTTTTTTTAAGTTAACGTTATTACTCAATATTGCTTTTGTAATTTCATTTTTATTTATTGGAAACGAAGAAATAAATTCCGGTAATTTTGTTTTTAATTTTTTAAAGATTTTTTTGTCTTTTTTATAAAGTTTTGATACTTCATAATCTGCATTAAATACTGGATATCCAAAATTTCTAGCAACATAACTCTTTCCTGAACCAATATCCCCTAATATTCCTATCCTAATCATTCTCTAAAAGTTTTAAGATATCAGTATTTATCTCGGGTTCAATTCCATGCCAAATTTTGAAAGCCTCTAAAGCTTGATAAATGAACATTAATTTTCCATTTTCTGATTGATTGCCAAGTTTTTTTCCTTCTTTTAAAAAACTAGTTTCACTCGGATTATAAATTACATCATAAAATAATTTATTGTCCCCAACTTCAGAAAAATTAAGATTTAAAGCTTCATTGTTTAAACCAAGGCTGGTAGCATTAATTATCATATCAAACTTTGGTATATTTCCCCAATCTATAACATTTATAATTTTAAATTGAGATTTTAAATCATCTGCTTTTTGCCTGGTCCTATTAGAAATAATTATTTCTGAAACATTCATTTTGTTTAAAGCAAAAATTATAGAAGGAACAACTCCTCCAGCACCTAAAATGAAAATTTTTTTACCTTCAATATTAAAACTTAAATCTTTAATTGCCTTAGTAAAACCAGATATATCTGTATTGTGACCTACCAAAATATTATCATTTAAAATTATAGTATTTACCGATTGTGTTTGTTCTGCCTCTGGGCTTAATTTGTCTAAATAAGGAATTACTGATTTTTTAAATGGAACGGTAACGTTTATGCCTCCTGTTTTTTTTTCTTTGATCTCTAAAATTGTAGTTTGTAAATCTTTCTGATTAATTTTTTTTTTATGATAAATAGCATCAATTTTGTTTTCTTTAAGCCAATAGTTGTGGAGTTTGGGTGATAAAGAATGATCAATGGGGTTGCCAATTACAAAATATTTTTTCATCACAATGAGCTTATGTATTCCTTAATTTTTTTAACAGGCAGACCCATAATTGTATCTTCGTCTCCCTCTATGCTTGTAAATAAATTTCTGCCTATACCCTCTATTTGGTAAACATTGTATGCATAAAGCGTTTCGTCAGGTATTTTTGATAAGTAATTTTTTAACTCATCATCAGATAAATTTTTCATTGAAAGTTTAGCTTTATCGGTGTGATTCCAAATCATTGATCCATTTTTTGATACACAGACAGAACTAATTAAAAAATGTGATTTACCATTGAGTTTCTTTAATATTTTCATCGCCTCTTCTCTAGTTTCTGGCTTCGATATTAATTCACCATTCAAGTCTATCACACTGTCTGCTCCTAAAACGATTTCATCAATTTTTTTCATGCTGACCTTGTTTGCTTTTAATTCTGCTAAATTTTTTGAGATAATTTCTGGTGTCGCTTTTTCTTTAATTAAACTTTCTTTAACTATATCCTCATCCACATTTGATAGCACAACATCGCTTTCAATATTATTCTTATCTAAAATTTCTTTTCTAACCTTGCTTTTTGAAGCAAGAATAATTTTATTTAGCATTGTTTAAATATATTTCGTGAATTTTAATTATAGAAGCAGCTGTTTCTTCAACAGACTTTCTAGTTACGTCTATAAGCGGCCATTTATATTTTTGAAATGTTTTTTTTGCCTTTAAAACCTCTTTTTTTATACTTTCTAAATCTGTGTATTGAATGTTTTCTGTTTCTTTTAGAGAAGTCATTCTATTTTTTCTTAAATCAACCAACCTTTCTGGCTCAGTGCTTAGTCCAACAACACAGGTCATTTTTGGATTTTTTTTAAGCGCCTCTGGTAATGAATTTTCATTTACCAAAGGAATATTGGAAGTTTTAAAGCCTTTGTTGGCTAAGTAGATAGATGTTGGTGTTTTGCTTGTTCTGCTTACTCCCACAAGGATAATGTCTGATTTTTGTATTTCGTTTATTAAATTTCCATCATCATGGTTCATTGTAAATTGAATTGCTTCGATTCTATCATAGTACTCTTCATTCAATATATGTTGGCCGCTTGGTTCATGAGTTGCTTTTTGATTAAGGATTTTTGAAAAATTTAATATTAAGTTGCCAAGAACACCAAAGCATGGGATTTTTTTATTTTCACTTACATTTGCTAAATATTTAGCCAAATTGTTATCTACAATAGTGTATAAAATTATCGCATTTGAGTTTTTTTCTGCATCTTCTAAAATTTTTAAAATTTGGTTTTCTGTTCTTGTAAAAGAATAAGAATGAACCTTATATTCTATATTTAAAAATTGGGCTTTTAGAGCTAAAAATATTCTATCTAAGGTCTCACCCGTTGAGTCAGAAATTAAATATATTTGATATGTATTACTCATGAATAAATTGTTAATAAATTTGTAATATTTTAATTAAATTACATAATTTAAAACCTTTTAAATTAACCTTGTAAAAACTACTATTTATTAACATTAATAATAAATAGGTTAAAACAATCCACAAAAATTAATATGGTAAAAAAGCTTCATTTTAAACAATTTTATTCACATAACATGTTGGTAAATTGTGAATATAATGTTTATAAAAATTAATCACCTTTATTCACAAGATATATTACAACTACAATAATTAATAATACTTATTTATGAAACCTTTAGACAAAGTAATAATTAACAAAGATGTTTCATTCAATCCTATATGGATTATGAGACAGGCCGGCAGATATTTACCAGAATTTAGAGAGATAAGAAAACAAAATCCTAACTTTATTAATTTGTGTTTAAATGATGATTTATCCTCAGAAATAACCTTACAACCATTAAAAAGATTTAATTTAGATGCTGCAATAATATTTTCGGATATTTTAATGCTTCCATATGGATTAGGTCAAAAAGTAGAGTTTGAAAAAAACTTTGGACCAAAATTAGGAGAATTAAATTTAAATGAAATTGCAAAAATTGATGAAATTGATTTTATAGAAAAAATCCATCGTGTTTATAAGGCAGTAAACAAAGTTAGTTCAGATTCAATTTTAAATGATAAAAATACCATTGGATTTGTTGGAGCTCCATGGACTCTATTAGTTTACATGGTTAACCAACAATCACCCAAAAAGAATTTAAAAAAGGATTTTTTTAAAGATGAATTTTTAATAAATAGAATGTTATTGATTATTGAAAAATTTTTAAAAATTCATATAAAAAATCAAATCGATAATGGTGCAAATGTAATTCAAATTTTTGATAGTTGGGCTGGTTTATTAGAGGAAAAAGATTTGCCAAATTATATTTATTCACCAACTCTAAATTTAGTTAATTATGTAAAATCTTTAAATATACCAGTGATATGTTTTCCCAGAGAGATAAAAAATTATAAAGAATTTTGTGATATTGTGAAGCCTGATGCGATTAGTATTGATTATAATGTAAATCCAAAAAATATACTTAACGATATAAAAATACCTATACAAGGTGGTTTAGATCCAAAAATTTTGTTAACAGACAAAGAAACTTTAAAAAAAGAGGCCTCCAAATATTTAGAAATTTTCCGAGATCATCCATATATATTTAATCTTGGTCATGGTATTCTGCCTGAAACAAATCCAGAAATGGTTGAAAACTTAATTAAAATTGTAAAAGATTTTAAATGATTGAAAAAAATCACCCACCAATAAAATATGGCAACACAGGTGTACTTATAATCAATCTTGGTACACCCGATTCTACTAATTGGTTTGACATAAGAAAATATTTAAAAGAATTTCTTTCTGATAAAAGAGTTATCGAGGCAAATCCTTTGTTTTGGCAAATTATTTTGAATTTGTTTATTTTAAATTTCAGACCTTCGAAAACTGCTAAAGCTTATAAAGAAATCTGGATGAAAGATGAAAATATTTCTCCGCTTCT
>NZ_JBNAIL010000021.1:0-25331 GCF_052048195.1 Candidatus Pelagibacter sp. HIMB123
AAAATATTGTCGTGGATTTTGCTATGAGATATGGAAATCCAAGTATTAAGAGCAAGATTCATAAATTGCATAAAATGGGCTGTGAAAATTTAGTGATACTTCCTCTGTATCCTCAATATGCAGCAGCCACAACGGCGACTGTTTGTGATGAAGTATACAGAACTTTGATGAAAATGAGATGGCAACCTTCTTTAAAAATAATTCCTCATTACGAATCCAACCCGCTTTACATTGATGCCCTCGTTAATTCAATTGATAAGAAAGTAAAAGAAATTAATTGGAAACCAGACTTAATTGTGGCCTCTTATCACGGGATACCAAAGAAATATTTTGATAAGGGTGACCCTTACCATTGTTATTGTCATAAAACGACAAGACTTATTTCAGAAAAATTTACTTCAATTGAGATTAAAACTACATTTCAGTCAAGATTTGGCCCACAAGAATGGCTTCAACCATATACTGACAAGACTTTAGAAAATTTACCCAAAGAGGGTGTTAAAAAAGTTCTTACAATCTGCCCAGGATTTGCATCAGATTGTGTTGAGACTTTAGAAGAAATACAAATTCAAGCCAAAGAAAGTTTTTTAAATTCAGGTGGGGAAAATTTTGATATGATCCCCTGCTTAAATGATAATAATGATCACATAGTTTTACTTAAGTCCTTAATTGAAAGAAATATCTGATATATGAATTCGTATTTATTATTTAAATCTTTGCATTTAATTGCGGTCGTTTCTTGGATGGCTGGTCTTTTGTATCTTCCTAGAATTTTTGTTTACCATGTTGAAAATAAAGAGAAAAAAGAAGCAACTGATATATTTGAGGTGATGGAAAAAAAATTATTTTTTTACATTATGCGACCCGCAATGATTTTCACTTGGGTTTTTGGGTTAGTATTAATTTATCTTAATGGAATAGATATTTTTTCTCAATTATGGTTTCAAATAAAGATTGTCCTGGTTATATTGTTATCAGCATATAACGATTATTTAGGAAAATGTCTTTCCGCTTTAAAAAATTATACAAATACAAAATCTGCAAAATTTTTTAGAATAATTAATGAAATACCAACGGTTATCTTGATTATTGTTATATTTTTAGCTATTTTTAAGCCAATCTAGGGTTGAAATCATAGCAGCAGCATATATATTAAGCCTATCTGATAAGTTCTTATCAAAAAATTAATCATGAATATTCAAGAATTAAAATTAAAATCATCTGAACAGCTCATTACGCAGGCCGAAGAGCTTGGCATAGAAAATGCTAGCACATTAAGAAAGCAGGAAATACTTTTTGCAATTCTTAAGAAGGTTGCGGAAAAAGAGGAAATTACTGGCGTAGGTGTTTTACAGCTATTACAAGATGGCTTCGGGTTCCTAAGAGCAATGGAGTCAAATTATCTTCCAGGACCAGATGATATATATGTAAGCCCAAGTCAAATTAGAAAATTTGGACTTAGAACTGGAGATACTGTTGAGGGGCCAGTTAGAGCGCCGAAAGAGGGAGAAAGATATTTTGCATTATTACAAGTAAGTAAAATAAATTTTGAAGAACCGGAAAAAGCAAGACACAAAATTGCATTTGATAACTTAACTCCACTTTATCCTGATAAACAGTTAGTGATGGAAGTTGAAACTACAAAAGTTGAAAAAAAACAAGATTTAACCCCAAGACTTATTGATCTAGTTAGCCCAATCGGTAAAGGGCAAAGATCTATAATTATTTCGCCACCAAAGGCTGGAAAAACAATGATTTTGCAAAGTATAGCAAACTCAATAGCTAAAAATTATCCAGAATGTTACCTGATGGTGCTGCTGATTGATGAGCGTCCAGAAGAAGTAACAGACATGCAAAGAACAGTAAAAGGTGAGGTAATTAGCTCCACTTTCGATGAACCAGCTCAAAGGCACGTAGCTGTAGCAGAAATGGTTATTGAAAAAGCAAAAAGACTAACCGAGCATAAAAAAGATGTTATTATTTTGTTAGATTCTATAACACGATTAGGAAGAGCTTATAACGCAGTAATACCAAGTTCTGGTAAAGTTTTAACAGGGGGAGTTGATGCAAATGCACTCCAAAGACCCAAAAGATTTTTTGGTGCAGCAAGAAACATTGAGGAAGGTGGTTCATTAACAATTATTTCTACGGCTTTAATTGATACAGGAAGTAGAATGGACGAAGTTATTTTTGAAGAATTTAAAGGAACAGGTAATAGCGAAACAATACTAGATAGAAAAATCGCAGATAAAAGAATATACCCAGCGATTGATATAACAAAATCAGGCACAAGAAGAGAAGAATTATTATTTGATAAAAATGATCTACAAAAAATGAACGTGCTTAGAAGAATAATTGCTCCAATGGGAACCATGGATGCAATAGAGTTTATTAACTCAAAATTAAAAGACACAAAAAATAATGCTGAGTTTTTTAACTCAATGAATAAACCAGCTTAAAAGAATTTTTCATTACAATTTTAAGTTTTACAGAGACATAAATTTGAAGATATAATCTTTGAATGACAATTTATGCTTTATCGAGTGGTCCCGGTATATCAGGTGTAGCTGTAATAAGACTTTCAGGACAAGACACCTCAAAAGTAATTCAACTTTTAACTGGTAAGGAGCTACCTAAGCCGAGAGTAGCAACATTAAGAAAAATCAATAAAATCAACACTTCTGAGCTGATTGATGAGGGACTAATCCTCTGGTTTCCTGGCCCTGAGAGCTACACAGGCGAAGATATGGCTGAAATTCAAGTTCATGGCAGCAAGGCTGTTGTGGATGCCCTGCACTCCTCTCTTTCAGATATTGAAAATTGTAGATTAGCTGAGCCAGGTGAATTTACAAAATTAGCATTTCAAAATGGAAAAATAAATTTACTTAAAGCAGAAAGTATTGCTGATTTAATTTCGTCAGAAACAGAAATTCAAAGACAACAAGCAATTAAAATTATGAATGGAAAATCAGCAGACCAATTTAATTTTTTAAGAGAAAAACTTTTGAAAATTTTATCACATGTTGAAGCTAAAATAGATTTTCCAGATGAGGATTTGCCAAATAATATTTTGAATGAAATTAAAAATAGTTCTGATGAGGTAATGGTAAAAATAAAAAAAATATTAAATGATCAAAAAGTTGGAGAAAGAATTAGAGAAGGTTTTAAGATTGCTATAGTTGGCCCCACTAATGCTGGAAAATCTAGTTTGATGAATTATTTATCTAATCGTGATGTTGCAATTGTTTCTGAAATAGCTGGAACTACTAGAGATGTAATTGAAACTCATCTTAATATAGATGGTTATCCTGTCATCATTTCTGATACGGCTGGAATAAGGGATTCTAAAGATGAGATCGAAAAAAAAGGTATTAAATTAGCGCTTCAAAAAGCGGAGGAGTCAGACCTAAAAATAGTAGTTTTACACCCAGAAAATCTGGATTTTAAGCCATTTTTAGAGGACTCTAACTCTGAAAATACAATAGTAGTACTGAATAAATCAGATATTAAATTAGGCAGACCTCCCGGTATAAGAAATTATTTTAGGTTTAATCATTTAGGAAAAAATCTTAAAGATATAAATATTATTCATACGTCTATTAAAGAAGAAGAAAATTTAGTTAATCTAATAAATGCAATCAAAGAAAAATTAAAAAATAAGTTTATATCAAGTGATGATATTTTAATTACAAGAGAGAGACACAGACAACATCTGCAACAGTGTTTGGATCATCTAAATAACTTTAATCAAAAAAAAGAAATCGAAGATTTTGATAAAGCTGCAGAAGATTTAAGATTAGCTACTAGACATTTAGGTATGATAGTTGGAAAAGTTGATGTAGAGGAGATATTAGGTAGTATTTTCAACGATTTTTGTATCGGCAAGTAATACCCTATTTTGCTGGTTTTTTTCACTTTTTTATCAAAAAACGTTGATAAATAAAGCTTATTTACAAAAAATTAAGCCTATCTTGTAAATTATATAATCACATATAGATTTGGATTATGAAAAATGATTTGTCATTTGATGTAGTTGTAATTGGAGGAGGCCATGCTGGATGTGAAGCTGCAGCAGCATCTGCTCGTCTTGGAGTTAACACTGCCCTATTTACTCATAAAATAGAAACTATCGGTGAGATGTCTTGTAACCCGGCAATAGGAGGCTTAGGTAAAGGTCATTTGGTTAGAGAAATAGATGCCCTTGATGGTGTTATGGGAGATGTAGCAGACAAATCAGGTATACAATTTAGATTGTTAAATAGAAGTAGAGGACCAGCAGTTAGAGGACCAAGAACCCAATCCGATAGATCACTTTATCGTAAATATATGCAAGAAATATTGCTAAACTATTGTAATTTAAACGTTTTTTCTGACCCTGTAGTAAAGTTTATTTTTGATAAAAATTCAATAAGTGGATTTGAAACTAAAGAAGGTAAGAAAGTTCTATCTAAGAAGATAATACTCACAACAGGGACTTTTTTAAATGGTTTGATACATATAGGTGATAAAAGAACTCCTGCTGGAAGATACGATGAAAAACCTTCTACAGGATTGAGTGAACAATTAGCAAAATATAATTTTAAAATTGGAAGATTAAAAACCGGAACACCACCAAGGTTAGATTCTAGGACAATTAATTTTGAAAACTTAGAAGAACAATTCGCAGATGACGATCCTTATTTTTTTTCATTCTTAACTAAAAAAAATCTAAATAAACAAATATCTTGTCGAATGACTTATACAAATGAAAAGGTTCATAACATTATAGAAAAGAATTTATCAAAGAGCGCTATGTACTCGGGTAGTATAAAGGGGGTAGGCCCAAGATATTGTCCGTCTATAGAAGATAAGATAGTAAAATTTGCAGATAAAGTTCGTCACCAGATATTTTTAGAGCCAGAAGGTCTAAATGATTACACAATCTACCCAAATGGTATATCGACATCACTCCCAGCTGATGTACAACAAGAAATATGTAATAATATCAATGGTTTAGAGAATGTTACTATATTAAGACCAGGATATGCAATTGAATATGATTATATAGATCCACGTGAACTTTTCTTAACTCTCGAAACCAAGAAGATAAGAAATCTTTATCTTGCAGGTCAAATTAACGGGACAACAGGATATGAGGAAGCTGCTGCACAAGGTCTTATAGCTGGAATAAATGCCGCCTTGTCTGTTAAAAAATTGGAACCATTCATACTTGATAGATCTGATGCCTACATTGGAGTAATGATCGATGATTTGGTGACTAAAGGAGTGGCAGAGCCATACCGTATGTTTACATCAAGAGCAGAATATCGATTGAGTTTGAGATCTGATAATGCTGATCAAAGATTAACTGCAAAGGGTATAGAAATTGGTCTAATAGGTAATGAGAGAAAAGCAATATATTTGAGCAAATTCAAACAAATTAGTCAAATAAATTTAAAAATGAGAAATTCCAAGATTTCACCCTCTAAAGCTGAGAAATTTGGAATTAAAATAGCAAAAGACGGAATATTGAGATCATCTAGTGAAGTTTTAACTCAAAAAGGGGTGAATATGAGTAAAATTAGAGAAATATGGTCCGATATACCCTTTTTTAGCAAAGAAATTGATGAACAGGTGGAAATCAATGCTCATTATAGGGGGTATTTAAAGAAACAAAAAGCTGATATTTTAGCATTTAAGAGGGACGAAAACCTAATTATTCCAGATAATATCAATTATGAAGGACTATCAGGTTTATCTAACGAGGTAAAAGCAAAATTTAAAGAAATAAAGCCCAAAACAATGGGTCAAGCTTTAAGAATTGACGGAATAACTCCTGCGGCTGTATATATTTTGTTGTCACATGTTAAAAGAAAGTCTATTAAGCATATAGCTTAATGGATCAAGAAATTTTAAATTCTTATTCTAGAATCAATCACTTAAATGTTTCACGTGAAACATTTTTGGATTTTGAAAACTATATATCTATGATTCTTGAAAAAAATAAAAAAATAAACATAATTAGCCAAAATACAGCATCAAAAAAAGCTATAATTGACCGACATATTATAGATTCAGCACAAATTATTGATTTTGTTGACTTAAATAGTAATACAACCACAGATATAGGTTCAGGTGGGGGTATGCCAGGTATAATCGTGGCAATTATACTAAAAAATATGAAAAATAATATGAATGTGCACCTTTATGAAAAAAGTTATCATAAAAGCCATTTTTTAAAGGAAGTTTCAAAAAAATTAAATTTAAACACAAAGGTTTTTCAAAAAAATATTTTTGAAATAAAAAATTTAGAAACAGGAACAATAATGTCCAGAGCATTTAAACCAATGCCAGTAGTTTTGGAATTAGTATATGAAAAATTTTCAAAATATAAAAATTTAATTTTTTTTATGGGCAAGAGTGGAAAAAAAATTTTTGAAAAATCAAAAAAAAAATGGGAGCTGGAGTATATAGAAAAGAAAAGTTTAACAAGTGAAGACTCATTTTTAATAAATATTAAAAAAATTAAAAAAAAAAAAAATTAAATGCAAATTATTTCAGTAATAAATCAAAAGGGTGGGGTTGGAAAAACTACTACGGTGATAAATCTTGCAGCAGGTTTATCTCAAATAGATAAAAAAATTTTAGTAATTGACCTAGATCCACAAGGTAATGCTACCACAGGTCTAGGATTATCTAATATGGATAACTCAAGCGATACAATTTATGGAGTTTTGAATGGAACTAGAGAAATTAGTGATGTAATTAAAAAAACAAAGTTTGAAAACTTAGATATTATAACATCTAATGTAGATTTATCGGGCTTAGAAGTAGAGACGGCTGATGACAGCAATAGGGCTTTTATACTAAAGACTAAATTAACCGCATATTTAAACGATTCTAGAAGACTATATGATTATGTCTTGATCGATTGCCCGCCTTCGTTAAGCTTGTTGACAGTTATGGCACTTGTAAGTTCAAACTCTCTATTGGTACCACTTCAGACTGAATTTTTTGCTTTAGAAGGATTAACACAGCTAATGAAAACAATCGAAAGGATAAAAGTAAGTTTAAATCCAGATTTGAAAATCAGGGGTATACTTTTAACTATGTACGACAAAAGAAATAAGCTTTCATCACAAGTTGAGAAAGAAGCTAGGGATTATTTTAGTGAAAAAGTTTACTCAACTGTCATACCAAGGAATGTCAGACTATCAGAAGCACCCTCCCATGGTATGCCAGTTTTGATTTATGACAAGACCTGTCCGGGTAGTAAATCATATTTTAGCTTTACCGACGAGTTTATGAGTCAAGAAGCAACAATAGGGAGTGCAGCTTAATGGACAAAATTAAAAAAGGTTTAGGTAGGGGATTATCTTCATTGATAGGAGAAACAAAAGTAGAGACTCAAAAAAATCAAGTATCAATTAGTGATTTAGTGCCAAATAAATATCAACCAAGGAAAATATTTGACGAAGCTAGTTTAGAAGATCTAACCAATTCGATTAAAGAAAGAGGAATGATACAGCCTATAATTGTTAGAAATTTAAATAATGATAGATCAAAGTTT
The DNA here is from genome assembly GCF_052048195.1 of Candidatus Pelagibacter sp. HIMB123. NCBI lineage: Bacteria > Pseudomonadati > Pseudomonadota > Alphaproteobacteria > Candidatus Pelagibacterales > Candidatus Pelagibacteraceae > Candidatus Pelagibacter > Candidatus Pelagibacter sp. HIMB123. The sequence goes on from NZ_JBNAIL010000021.1 coordinate 7,550, forward strand.
GAAATAATTGCTGGTGAAAGAAGATGGTTAGCTGCTCAAAGAGCAGGTCTTCATAATGTACCTGTTATAATAACGGAGGCTGATGATTTGAAATCATTAGAATTCGCTATTGTTGAAAATGTTCAAAGACATGATCTAAATCCACTGGAAGAAGCCCAAGGTTACAAAAGATTGATTGATGATTTCTCATATGACCAAGAGAGGGTGTCAAAATTTATTGGTAAAAGTAGAAGCCATATAACCAACTCATTGAGACTTTTAACATTGCCTGAGGATGTAATAAAGTTGGTTGAGACACAAAAAATTACTGCAGGTCATGCTAAAATTTTAGTTGGTCTTCCTAATGCAAGCTTTGTAGCAAATAAAATTTTAGAAAAAAAACTATCCGTTAGACAAGCTGAAACATTTGTAAAAATTTTTAAAAATAAAAAAATAAAATCAAACAAAACAAAAGATTCAAATATTATTGCACTAGAACTCTCAATTTCTAATAAAATTGGTATAAATGTAGATATACAAAATAATAATAGAAATAAGGGAAAAATTTCTTTTGAGTATAAAGACTTAGATCAATTAAATAAGATTATTGATATTATTAAATCTAATTATTAATTTTAAGATACAGATTTTGCTAAAATAAAATCTGTAATTAAATTAATTGAACAATTTATGTTATTTTTGATTAAAAGTTCAATATTATTTATTTCATAAATCAATTTTTTCAAATTTTCTTGTTTCCATCCAGATATCTGTTTTTTAGTTATTTCTTTATCTTTCCAGAATATTGGTGGTTTAGCAGATGAAATAGTTAGGTCTATATTTTGATTTTTTTCATATTCTCTTAAAAGCCCAAGGATTTTTTTTGATTGACTTAAAAAGATTCTTAAAATTAGAATACCATCTTCATTTGAGTAATTATTTTCGTTAAGTATTTTAATTATTTGTATTTTATTTTTAGCGAGACAATGATTTACTAGTTCTATAACACTGTAATTCTCATTTAAATTTATTAATTTCGATAAATTTTCTGAGGTAAGTTTTTTACCACCTTTTACATAAAACTCAATTTTTTCTAATTCAGTATTCAATTTTTGTCTGTCCCCATTACACTTATTTACAATTTGATTAATTTCAGATTGCGCAATTGAAATTTTTTTGTTTTTAAAAAAATTATAAGCCAACTTGACAAGTGTTTGTTCATTATCTGGATAAAAAGGAACACAAATATAATTTTTATTTATTTCAAAAAATTTTCTAAGTTTAGATTTTTTTTCTAAATTATCTGAGTCTATAATTATTTTAGTATCATTTAAGTCCTTAACGCTTATTTCTTCAATTATTTTTAAAATTTTATCTGTTGCTCTTTTAATTAAAATAATTTTTTCATTATCAAATAGAGAGACCGTAGATATACTCTCTAAAAAGTTTGTTGTGTTTTCTAAAACTTCTTTTTCTTCATAATTAATGCTTTTGACTCTTTTGTTAGTTATAAATCTTATACTTTCATTTTTATGTCCCTCATTTTTTCCGTATAGTAAAACAATTTTATGATTATCAAGATTAATCTTATTTATTTCATAAGACTTTAAAATCATTTTCTTTTAAGTATTTCTAAATTTAATTTTCTTGCTAAAGATGAGGCAAAATTCTTTTTTATTATATTTTCGTAATTTTTTTGTTCAAATTTATCTGAAATATTTTTAAGATTTTGTTTTTCTTTTAGTAAAAATTTTTGCTCTGTTCCAAGCCCACTAATTGAAAAATAAGTAAAAACACTTAACTCATATTCAGATGCTGAACCTTTTGTATCTTTTGAAATTATTTTTTTTTCATATTTTGTATCAATTGTTAAAAATAAATTATCTTTAGATTGGGAATTTGATATTCTTTTAATTTCTTCAATAATTAAATCATTCAAAATTTGATCTCCTTTTTGATCAGAAATTAAAATATTATAATTAGATTTATTGTTGTCATTGTATAATGGAGTGAAGCCACAAGCTGAAGTAAATATAAATATAAAAATAATAAAAAGTTTTTTTCTCATTTATATTATTAAATTAATCAATTTATCCTTTACGTAAATTTTTCTTTTAATATTTGTGTTATTTAAGTATTTTAATAGTGTCTTATCATTATTAATTAATTTAAGCACATTTTCTTCAGAAATTCCTGGCTTAGTTTCCAACAAACTTCTTTTTTTTCCATTAATTTGAACAACAATTTTAATTTTGTCTTCATATAAAATATTTTCGTCATAGCTGGGCCAAGAATTTTCTTTAGAGTCAATATTATGAAGACATTCGTTTGCAAAATGAGGTATTACAGGAGACATTATAATTAGTATTTTTTTGTAATTCTTAATTAATGTGTCTTTTTTATATTCCTTCTCAATTTGCTTAGAAAAAAAGCTATATAACTCATGTAAATTCGCAACTATTTTATTGTAACTAAAATTTTCTAAATTTTCAGTGATTTTTTTAATAAATAAATTTGTATTTTTTTCTATTTCGTTATCACTGTCTTTACTGTGATTTTGTTTTATTTGATTTAAAAATTTTAAATTTAGACTCCACAATTTTTGTATAAATTTAAAAGATGAAGCAATACCTTCTTCGGACCACTGTACATCTTTGTCTGGTGGACTGTCTGATAATATAAATAATCTCGCAGCGTCGGCACCATAATTTAAAATTATATTTTCTGGATCTATAGTATTTTTTTTTGACTTGGACATAGATTCACTTGGTCCAACAGTAATTTTTGATTTGTCTTTTTTTAAAAACTTCTTTCCCTCAATAGTCTCAATATCTTCAGGACTTACCCAGTTATTATTTTTATCTTTGTAAGTTTCATGGCAAACCATACCTTGAGTAAAAAGTCCATTAAATGGTTCTTTTATATCAAAGTTTTTGTTTTCATATGAAATAGCCCTCATAAAGAATCTTGAATAGAGTAAATGAAGTATTGCATGTTCAACTCCGCCAATGTACTGGTCAACAGGTAGCCAATAATCAATTTCTTCTTTATTAAATCCATAGCTTTCTTCTTTTGGTGAGCAAAATCTTAAATAATACCAAGAAGAACAAACAAATGTATCTAACGTATCCGTCTCTCTTGTGTACTTTTTTCCATCAATTTCTATTTCCTTCCAATCTTTCTGATTGTCTAGTGGATTGCCTTTTACATTTAAATCAATATTTTCTGGCAATTTAACAGGCAACATAGATTTTGGTATTGGGTGAGCTTCATTATTTTCATCATAAGCAATAGGTATGGGGCAACCCCAATATCTTTGTCTGGATACTCCCCAATCTTTTAGTCTAAAATTAATTTGTTTTTTTCCTAATTTTTTTTTTTCTAAAATTTTAATTGTTTCAATTACAGATTCATCTGGTGCTTGAAGACCATTCAAAAAATCAGAGTTGATTAAAGTGCCTGGTCCAGGATACGCTTCATTTTGAACTGTAAAGTTATCATTTTCATTTTGTGGTTTTACAACAGTTTTAATTTCAAGATTGTATTTCTTTGCAAAATCAAAATCTCTTTGGTCATGTGCTGGACATCCAAAAACAGCTCCAAAACCGTAATCCATTAGAACAAAGTTTGCAAAATATACTGGAACTTTTTGATTAGGGTTTAAAGGATTTATTGCCTGGAGATCTGTTTTAAAACCAATTTTTTCTCCTACGGCGATCGCTTCTTCTGTAGTACCAGTTTTTGAACATTCTTCTTTGAATTTGATAAAGTCGGATTCTTTGCTGTAAAATTTTGAAATCTCATGGTCCGTTGATAATGCTATAAATGAAAAACCAAATAAAGTGTCTGGTCTTGTAGTGAAACATTTAATATTTTTAACAGGTAATTCACCTTCAATTTTGAAATCAATTTCACATCCAAAGGACTTTCCAATCCAGTTTTTTTGCATGGTTTTTACCTTATTGGGCCAATCTTCTAGTTGATCCAAACCATCTAATAAATCTTGAGAAAACTTAGATATATTAAAAAACCATTGACTTAATTTTTTCCTTTCAACTAATGCTCCTGACCGCCAACCTTTACCGTCAATAACCTGTTCATTTGCAAGAACCGTCTCATCAACTGGATCCCAATTTACATAGTTTTCTTTTCTATAAACCAATTTTTTTTCTAGAAGCTCAAGAAAAAAAGTTTGTTGATGTTTATAATATTCTTCTGAACACGTTGAAATTTCTCTATCCCAATCAATTGATAAACCTAATTTTTTAAGTTGAGATTTCATATTCGATATATTTGTTTCAGTCCAGATTTTGGGATCTAAATTATTTTGTTTAGCAGCATTTTCAGCGGGCATTCCAAAAGAGTCCCAACCCATCGGATGAAGGACATTAAAACCTTGTAACAATTTATATCGGGCGAGAACGTCACCAATTGCATAGTTCCTTACATGACCCATGTGAATTTTCCCTGAAGGGTAAGGAAACATTTCTAGACAATAAAATTTTTTTTTATTTTTATCTACTTTTGTAGAAAAAGTTTTTTCTTTTTCCCAAAGTTTTTGCCATTTTTCTTCAACGGATTTAAAATTATATCTTTCCACGGCTTTTTTATAAACTTAAAAAAATTAGAATATTATTTTATTCTGGTCTTTTTCTTTTTTTTCCTTTTTTAAGCAAATCTTCCTTTTCATAAAGCGCAGCTTTTTTTAAGATTTGTTTATTAATTTCTTTTACTAATATTTTGTCTGTTTCAACAATTTTGCAGTTTACTAAACTATTTAAACAATTTCGGCTAAAAATTTTTACATTTAAAGAATCCGACCTAATTTCATTTGATAAAAATCTAATAGTTATCTTGATACTTTCATTGGGTTTATTTACATCTGAATACCAATCCGTAATTATAATTCCTCCACTATAATTTACAGAAGTTAAAGGCATAAAATCTAAAACATCTAAAGAGGCTCTCCATAATGGATTTGAACTTGCAAATTCGAATTTTCCTCCACTACCGCCACTGCCAAAGGCTTCGTTAAGAGTAAATCCACGTCCCTCTTTTAAATTTTGTTCTACACGTTTTGCTGGATCTGCTGGGAATTTTCTAGCATCAGCTCCCGGAAATTTTCCATTACAAGATATTAGGAAAAAGCTAGAAAATATTATAATAACTATAGTCTTGAACATTTTGATGCTTATACAATAATAATTTAAGGTTTAATCAAAAATATAGCTAAATTAAGTAAAAAAAGTGATGCATAAATACAACACTATGTATCTTTTTAGCAGAATTAATCACTTTTAAGCAAAAAATGTCTCAAGAATGTTAATGTTCACGTGTTTATTATTAATAATTAACATTAAATTAAAGGAGTAATTAATATGAACAACTTTAAAAAACTAGGATTAACTGCACTTGCGGGATCGCTTGTAGTTTCTTCTGCAGTTGCTGGCGAAATGTCAGTATCTGGTGGAGCAAGTATCGGTTTAAAAAATACATCGAAAACTGCTTCAGGTAAATCTTGGACAATGGGTAACCAGTTAACTTTCACAGGTTCTGGTGAGTTAGACAATGGTATGAATGTAACACTATCTTTCGTTCTTGACCAAGACGACGATACAACTTTAAGTGAAGCTGCAAGAGAGGAAAACTCTCCGTTTGACAGTCACTCTGTAACTGTAAGTTCAGACACTTTAGGAACTTTAGTATTCTCTGGTGAGGGTGGATCTTCTGCTCAATCAGCTATTGATACTACTGCTGCTGGTGATGCATGGGACAACGGTTCAGGTATTACGGATATCAGATCATCAGAAGCTGGAAACAACAGCATGTTGTATACACTTCCTTCAGTATTAGATGATTTAACTGTTAAAGCATCTTACTCTCCAGGATCAGCTGGTGGTGGATCTGCTACTGCTTACCACATCGGTTATGCAGGTGTTGAAGGTTTAACACTTGACTACGCTGTTGGTGAAACTGAAACTATTGGTTCAGAGCAAGAGCATACTACTATGAAAGCATCATATGCTTACAGTTCATTCACTTTAAGTTATTCACAAACTGAAAGTGCATATGATACTGATGCAGATGGTTTAGATGAAGAAATTTCTTCATGGAACGTTGCTTACACAGTAAGTGATGATCTATCAATCGCATACGGTCAAGAGACAATCGAAACTGAAGATGCGAGCACTGACGAAGAAGTTAGCAAGATCAATGTTTCATACACAACTGGTGGTGTAACATTATCTGCTTCTCAGTTTGAAGCTTCAGCAGTAGGTAATACTACAACTGAATCTGCAACTACTGGTGATAAAGAAAGATGGGCTTTATCAGCTACATTTGCGTTCTAATTTAATTTAGATTTAAATTATAAAAAGGGCCCCTTTTTAGGGGCCTTTTTTTTATTCAAAATAAGAAATACCTGCAAATTCTGGATTATTTAACAGGCTAAGTTTTTTTGTATTATTTTTAGAAATTCCACCCAAAGCAACAATTTCTTTTTTCGTTAATTTAGATAGTAGTTTAAATCTATTTACACCTAAAAAATTTTTATTTTTTTTAAATAAAGATGATAAAAATATTTTTTTTGTTTTCTGTTTTTCTTTTATTTTAATTTCTTTCAGGTTATGAGCTGAACCAATTATTTTAAAATCTTTTTTTAATGAATAAGACAAGTGCTTCATACTTTTATTAAATGATGGAATATACGCCCCATCAAATTTCAATTTAACAGCTAACTTAATATTATTTGATAGATAAAATTTTAATCGCTTTTTTTTACAATAATTTTTGATTTTTAAAATCTGTTTTTCATCAACTTTTTCAGGGGTATAATTACGATAAATTATTATTGTTTCTTTAGACTGCTTATCGATATTGTTTGTGTCGAATTTATTTATAAAGTAATATTTATTTTTCATATTAAAATGGATAATACAGTTAAAAATTTATTTGATATAGAAACTAAAATCAACAAACGTGCAAAAATTATAGCGGTATCAAAGACTTTTAAAATTGATAAAATTTTACCGTTAGTAGATCACGGTCATACCCATTTTGGAGAGAATAAGGTTCAAGAGGCTGTTGAGAAATGGACTGATATTAAAAATAAAAATTCAAAATTAAATTTGCACATGATTGGCAAATTACAAACAAATAAAGTTAAATTTGCTGTAAAATTGTTTGATTATATTCATTCTGTAGATAGTGAAAAACTTGCTAGAAAAATTGCGAATGAAGGGGAAAAAATAAATAAAAAAATAAAAATTTTTATTCAGGTAAATATTGGTGATGAAAATCAAAAATCTGGAATAAATAAAAATGAATTAACCAATCTTGTTTCCATTTGCAAAAGTATTAATGTAGATTTAATTGGTCTAATGTGTATTCCACCAGAGAATTTAGACCCTACTAGTTATTTCACAGAAATGGATGCTCTAAATAAAAGTTTTGGTTTTACTGAACTAAGTATGGGAATGTCAGGGGATTATTTAAAAGCTGTTGAAAATTCAGCAACATTTATAAGAATTGGCTCAAGTATATTTGGCAGTAGATCCTAAAGAATTTTTATTATTGAGTTTTTTTTAATAATTTTTAACATTATCAAGAAATCCTTTTGACTTAATGCTATACACCCTCCAGTAGGTTTGTAATCTCTTGTAAGATGTATAAATATACAACTACCTAATCCTAAAATAGGTTTCTCAAAATTATATTTAATAGGAATTAATAAATTATACTTCTGATCTATTCTTTTTAATTTCTCATGTTTTATTTTATTGGAGATAGTAATTAATTTATTATATTTTTTTGGGTAATTAATATCATCACACCAAGCCATATGATTCTTAATCTTAATACATTTTAATCTAGTTTTTGGTTTACTTAATCTATCACTTCTAAAATAAAGATCACCTATTCTATAATTACCTTTTGGAGTTTTTTGATCTCCTTCTTTTTTATTGTGTGCTATGCCTTTTTTCCCAATACTGCATTTAAACTGAAAATCATCTATCTGAAGTGTATGTTTATTTTTTACAGTAATTATCATATTCTTAATCTATATGAATAATAAAATTTTATTAATTTATAAATTTATTTCATTGTACCATATTCTTGATGAGATTGATTTAGATTTAAATTTTAAGATTATTAACGTTAATAATGAAGATCAATTAAATGATGAAATATCAAAAACAAAAAATTATTTAGTTATTAGTGAAAAAAATAATTTAAATGAAAAGAATCAATTATTTATTGAAAAATTACCTATAAAAATTACAAAACTTTTAGAAAAAATAAATATTGAATTTATAAAACAACAATTCAATAACCAGTCACAAATTACAATAAATAAATATCTTATAGATTTAAATTCAAGAGAAATGAGCTTAAAAGATATGAAATTAAAATTAACTGAAAAAGAGGTTAATACAGTGATTTATTTATCTAAGGTTAAAAAACCTGTGAGTATAAAGGAATTACAAGAAAATGTGTGGAGCTATCACTCTAATTTAGAAACTCATACCGTTGAAACACATATATATAGATTGAGAAAAAAAATTCTTAGTACCTTAAAAGATGATAGTTTTATAATTAGTAAAAAAAATGGCTACCAAATTAAATAAAAAAAATCCTATAGCAAAAAATTTATTTACAAAACAATATAAGCACAAAATAGTAAAGCCAAAAAAAGGAAAGGGTAGTTTTAAAAGAATAAAGAAAATTAAAAAATAATTATCTTATATCAACATTGAAACTAATAACTATTCTATCTTCATCAGAATGATTCACTGAAACTTTATGCGAAAGATAACCTGGAAAAAGTAGTAAATCACCTTCCTCTATACTTAAAGAAACAAAATCTTTATTTAATTCATTTTTACTTTTAATCTCGGGATACCAATATCTTTTTGCTTGGTTTGGATTCTCAATTTGAAACTTTCCACAATTTTCTGGAGCCTTGACATAGTAAGCTGAACTTAAAAAGCTATTTGGGTGAGTATGCGCCACGTTAAAATCACCTTTTCTATTTATTATGGACCACATGCTAGTAATGCGAATTTGTTTGTTTTCAGTTTTCCAGCCCAGATTTTGACAAGCATTTAAAATATATTTTTGAAGTGCTAGTGCAAATTTATTTTGTATTGTGTCTTTTTGGGATATTTGAAAATCTGGAGAATGCCAACCACCCTCATTAGATTTAATAATTTTTTTTTCTTTATCATTTTCATAAAGATTATAAATATAATTTGATAATTCATTGTTAAAATTATTAAAGTTCTCAAATTTATATTTTAGTACAGGCTCTGGAAATAACTTTAAAATCTCTAAGTTTTTCATAATAAAATTTAAATTTTTCTATTTATTATTAAAGTCTAGCTCCAATTTTTTGAATTATTTTTGATGATAATTCGGTTCCTTTTTTTAAACAATCTTTTATGTGCATTTTGTTTACAATTCCATGTAAATAACCAGCAGCAAATAAATCTCCAGCACCAGTTAAATCAGTTATCTCAAGATTTTTATGTGCCTCTACTTCAAAAACTTCGTTATTCATTATAGCCATAGCCCCATCTTTACCTTTTGTAATTATAATATTTTTTTTTAAATTTTTGCTAAATGAAATCACTTCCTGTAATGATTTTGTGTTTAGTAAAGATAATATTTCTTGCTCATTAGCAAAAATAATATCTAATTTATTTTTAACTAGTTCTAGAAAATTATTTTTATGTCTTTCTACACAAAATAAATCAGATAACGACATTGCAACCTTGTTTGAGTTACTTATGGCTTTATCAAATGCTTTTTTAGGTTCTCCCTCATCCCACAAATAACCCTCTAAAAAAGTGATTTCTGCTTTTTGAACGTCTTTAATATTTACGTCAGTATCATTAATTTTTCCAGCTATTCCAAGAAATGTGCACATAGTTCTTTCTGAGTCAGGTGTTATTAAAATTAAGCAAGTACCTGTTGGAAGTTGTTCTTTTTTTTTCTTGTATAAATAATCTACTTTTTCATTTTTCAAACCATCTTCATATTTTTGACCTAAGCTATCTTCATTAACTTTTCCTATAAATCCAACTTCGTTACCCAATTGGGATAATCCAACAATAGAATTTGCTACAGAGCCTCCAGAAATTGTTTGTTCAATTTTTAAACTTGATATTAAATTATTAAATTCTTTTTCATCAATGAGTTTCATTGTACTTTTAGTTAATGAGTTTTTTGTTAAAAAATCATCATCCACTCTACAAAGTACATCTACTATTGCGTTTCCAATTCCTAATATTTTCATTTATGCTTTTTTGGTAATAACAGTTTTTTTTCTATTTGGGTAGCAAGTAGTGCATATCTTGCATTTTAAACCATAACAATCTCTTGCTTTACAATATTCTCTACCATAAAAAATTATTTGTAAATGCAGTTTAGACCAAGTTTTTTTAGGAAATATTCTTTTTAAATCTTTTTCAGTTTGAATTACACTTTTCCCATTTGTTAAACCCCACCGTTGTGCAAGTCTATGAATGTGAGTATCAACAGCAAAAGCTGGATATCCAAAGCCTTGAGACATTACTACGCTTGCTGTTTTGTGTCCTACACCAGGTAATTTTTCAAGTTCTTCAAAGGTTTTGGGTACTTTACCCTTATGTTTTTCTAAAACTTGTTTTGACATTAAGTATATACTTTTAGCTTTAATTCTAAAAATTCCAATCTTCTTAATTAATTTTTCAATTTTTTTTCTACCTAATTTTACAAAGTGTTCTGGTTTATAGTATTTAGGATAGATATCTTTTGTTACATTATTAACATTTACATCGGTACATTGTGCTGAAAGCAGTACAGAAATTAATAGTGTGAAAGTATTTTTACTTTTAAGTGGAACAGGTGCTTTGGGATAAATTTTATTTAGGGTTTTAATAATTATTTTTGCTTTTTGTTTTTCATTCATTATGAAAAGTTAAGCAAATCTCTCATAGAATATAAACCTGGTTTTTTTTTCATTAACCATTTCGAAGCAGTTAGAGCTCCATCTGAATATAGAGCTCTATCAAAAGCCTCGTGGTTTAATGTGATAATTTCTTTTCCACTTGAGAATTTTACTTCGTGCTTACCAATAATTTCACCTTTTCTAATTGAGTTAAAATTAATTTTTTTTCCATAAGGAAAAGTTTTTTTATTTAAGAATTTTTTTCCAATTAAATTATATAAATTTTTACTTTTTCCATCTGCAATTCCTTTGCCAAGCATTAGAGCTGTACCGGATGGATAGTCTTTTTTATGTTTATGATGTACTTCAAATATTTTACTTAAGTATTCATCATTTAATGATTTTGATGCTATTTCGGTTAAATACATTAACAAATTTACACCCAAACTCATATTACCAGCTTTTAAAATAGGTATTTTTTTTGAATATTTTTTAATTTGATTTTCTTGGTTCCTAGTAAATCCAGTCGTCCCAATTACTACTTTTTTCCTCAGTTTTGATGCTATTTTTAATATTTCAAGAGTGCAATTTGGTACTGTAAAATCAATAATTAAATCAGTTTTTTTGAAAGCTTTATCCGAATTTAACTCAGGTTTAATTCCATTAAATCTTTTATTTAATAATCTATTTTCTGTAAGTGCAACTAATTTAAAATTTTTATTTTTCTTTGAGGATTTGATGAGTTGTTGACCCATCCTTCCCATGCAACCAGAAATAGCTAAATTAATTTTTTTCATTTAGATAATATTAACCTTTTTTAAAAGATTAGTCTTTTAGTTTTTCCAGAAATCTTTTGCTTTTTGAAAAAATTTTTTAATACTTGGATTTGACTTATCGTTTTCAATTTCTCTAAATTGCTCTAATAATTCTTTTTGTTTTTTATTTAAATATACAGGCACCTCTGTTTTAACTTGAACATATAAGTCCCCAAAATCACCTCTTCTCATAAATGGCATTCCTTTACCTTTTAATCTAAATTGTTTACCATTCTGAGTTCCATCAGGAATTTTTATTTTTGCTTTTCCACCATCAATAGTAGGAATTTCAATAGTCGTTCCTAAAGCTGCATCAGCCAAGGAAAGAGGGAATTCAAAAAATAAATTTTCGTCTGATCTTTTAAATAAGTTATGTGAATTAACATTAATAAACAAATATAGATCTCCAGTTGCTCCACCTCTTGTTCCAGCTTCACCTTTTCCTGCAAGTCTTATTCTTGTTCCATCATCTACACCTTTTGGAATTGTTACAGATATTCTTTTAGATGCTTGTTTTTTACCCTGACCATTACAATCATTACAGGGATTAGTAATTTCTTCACCATTTCCATTACATTGAGGACAGGTTTGTTGTACAGTAAAAAAACCTTGATTAGATCTTATTCTTCCATTACCTCCACAGTATGAACATCTATCAGGCGAATAACCTGGTTTAGATCCGTTACCTTTACAAGTTCCACATTGCTCAGATGTAGAGAATTTAATGTCTTGTTTTTTTCCGTGGTAAGCTTCTTCTAAAGAAATAGTTAAATCATATCTTAGATCTGATCCTCTATTATTTGATTTCCTGCTTCTTGATCTTCCACCTCCTCCGAAATCACCAAAAAAATCCTCAAAAATATCTGAAAAATCAGCTCCACTGAAACCACCAAAGCCACCGCCTGGTCTACCACCACCGTTTTCAAATGCAGCGTGACCAAAATTATCGTAGTTTTGCTTTTTTTCTTTATCGGAAAGTATTCCGTAAGCTTCACTAGCTTCTTTGAATTTTTCTTCTGCTTTTGTGTCTCCAGGATTTTTATCAGGATGATATTTAACAGCTAACTTTCTGTATGCAGATTTTAATTCTTCAGGGCTTGCGCTTTTATTAACGCCTAGGACATCGTAATAGTCTCTTTTAGCCATCAAATTACCCCAGACAATTAAATGTCAGTTTAAGCGCTTTTTTCTTTATTCTCGTCTTTTACTTCTTCGAAATCAGCATCAACAACATTTTCGTCTTTTTTACCCGCATCATCTCCACCATCATCTTTTCCAGATTCAGGTTTTGTACTTTGTTGTGATTTATAGATTGCTTCTCCAAGTTTCATTGAAGCTTGAACTAAAGCTTCAGTTTTTTTCTTGATATCTTCAATATCTTCACCTTTCAAAGCTTCTTTTACAGCAATTGAAGCATCTTCAATTGCCTTTTTCTCTGCATCAGAAATTTTAGATCCATGCTCCTTTAAATTTTTTTCAGTAGAGTGAATTAGAGTATCTGCTTGGTTTCTAACATCAACCGACTCTCTTTTCTTTTTATCAGCTTCTTTATTAGCTTCTGCATCTTTAACCATTTTTTCAATTTCTTCATCACTTAGTCCACCTGAAGCTTGGATTTGAATTTTTTGTTCTTTACCAGTTCCCTTATCTTTTGCTGAAACATTTACGATACCATTAGCATCAATATCAAACGTAACTTCAATTTGAGGCACCCCTCTTGGAGCTGGCGCAATACCCACTAATTCAAAATTTCCTAAAGCTTTATTATCAGCAGCCATTTCTCTTTCACCCTGTAAAACTCTAATAGATACAGCTGGCTGATTATCTTCTGCAGTTGAAAATACCTGACTTTTTTTAGTTGGTATTGTTGTGTTTTTATCAATCAGTTTTGTAGAAACTCCCCCAAGTGTTTCGATACCAAGTGATAGTGGAGTTACATCTAATAAAAGTACATCTTTAACATCACCTTGCAAAACACCTGCCTGAATAGCAGCACCCATTGCAACTACTTCATCCGGGTTTACACTTTTGTTAGGGTCTTTTCCAAAAAAGTTTTTTACTTCTTCAATTACTTTTGGCATTCTAGTCATACCACCAACCATAACCACTTCATCAATTTCACTAGCAGTTATTCCAGCATCTTTTAGAGCTGTTTTGCATGGAGGCATCGTTCTAGAGATTAAATCCTCGACTAAAGCTTCAAGTTTTGCTCTAGTCATTTTTAAATTAATATGTTTTGGACCTGTTTTATCTGCTGTAATAAAAGGTAGATTTATATCTGTTTGTTCTGCAGAAGATAATTCAATTTTTGCTTTTTCAGCAGCTTCTTTTAATCTTTGTAAAGCAAGTTTATCTGACTTAAGATCAATTCCATTATCTTTCTTAAATTCAGAAATTAAGTAATCAACAACAGCATTATCAAAATCTTCACCACCTAAAAAGGTATCACCATTAGTTGATTTAACTTCAAATACACCATCACCCAATTCTAGTATAGAAACATCAAATGTTCCTCCACCTAAATCATATACAGCAATTTTTTTATTTTGTTTTTTGTCCAAACCATAAGCTAATGATGCAGCTGTTGGTTCATTAATAATTCTTAAAACTTCTAATCCAGCAATTTTTCCTGCATCTTTTGTTGCTTGTCTTTGAGCATCGTTAAAGTATGCGGGTACTGTAATAACAGCTTTTGTTACAGCTTGACCCAAATACTTTTCTGCTGTCTCTTTCATTTTTTGTAAAATGAACGCTGATATTTGAGAAGGTGAATATTTTTCACCCTTAGCTTCAATCCAAGCATCCCCTTTTTCAGAATTAACTATTTTAAATGGAGCAGCTTCTACGTCTTTTTTTACAGTTGGGTCATCAAAATTTCTTCCAATTAACCTTTTAACTGCAAAGATAGTATTTTCTGGATTCGTAACAGCCTGTCTTTTTGCTGGTTGTCCAATTAATTTTTCGTTTTCATCTGTAAAAGCAACAACTGATGGAGTAGTTCTTGCTCCTTCAGCATTTTCTAAAACCTTAGCTTGTGTTCCTTCCATAATGGCAACACATGAATTTGTTGTTCCTAAGTCTATTCCGATAATTTTGCTCATAATATTAATGTCTCTCTTTCATCATATAGGGTTTAAATGTGAAACTACAAGTTGATCTCATAATTATTTATTTTCCAGATTTTCCTTATTTTCTTCAGTTTTTTCTTCTTTAATTGTAACTTTTTTTGACACTCCTACCAATGAGGGTCTAAGTAATCTATCTTTTATAGTAAAGCCCTTTTGAATTTCCTGAATTATTGTTCCAGGTTCTTTCGTATCGTCTTCAATTTCCATCATTGCTTGATGAAAGTTTGGATCTAGTTTTTTGTTAAGGCTATCAATAGGTTTTATGTTATTTTTTTCGAATATTGAGATTAAATCTTTTTTAATAATGTCTAAATGCTCAAGTGTCTTCTTTAATGCTTCAGTTTCTTTTAGCTTATCGTCACTTTCAAGAACATGTTTTGACCGATCTAAGTTATCAATCAAATTTAATGCTTCTTTAGCAAAACTGTAACCACCATATTCAAAAGCATCCTCTTTTTCTTTTTCAAATCTTCTTCTCTGATTTTCCATTTCAGCAAAAGTTCTTGCCACTTTATCTTCAAGTTCAGCAATTTTTTCTTCAGGAGTTGGTTCTTTGATTTCTTCTTTGGGTTCTTGGTCTGTTTCTTTCTTATTTCCTTTAGTTAAATTTTCTTCAGGTTTTTCAGTTTCGTTTACTGTATCCTGGTTTTGATCCGCAGATGTGCTGCTTTTGTTTTCCTCTTTTTCCATAGTCGCTTATATGGTAAGCATTTTCTAAATTTCTAGATGCATAAACAAAAAATAAATAAATTATTAATAGGTACTAATAACAAGGGTAAATTACGTGAAATCAAGAGTTTATTGCCTAAAAAAATTAAAATTTATTCTACATCTACATTTAATCTTGGAAGCCCAGTTGAAAATGGTAAGACTTTTAAAGAAAACTCGCTGATCAAATCTAAATATTTTTCGAAAAAGACAGGATTGTTGTGTTTAGCTGACGACTCTGGTTTGGAAATAGATTTTTTAAATAAAAGTCCTGGAATTTATTCTGCAAGGTGGGGTGGAAAGCATGGAGATTTTAGCAAAGCTATAAGAAGAGTTTATAGAGAGCTTAGTAAAAAAGACAAAAATTGGAAAAACAAAAAAATTAAAGCAAGATTTATTTGTGCACTTTCTATTTCATTCTTAAATAAAAAAATTGCCTGCGTAATAGGTAAAGTTGAAGGTCATATTTCGGATAAACCGAGAGGAAAAAATGGATTTGGTTATGATCCAATTTTTATTCCTTTAAGAAAAAGAAAAACTTTTGGAGAAATGAAGCCATCTCAAAAGTATAAAATGGATCATAGATATCAAGCTTTTAAAAAAATTAGAAAATTTCTATAAGTTTTTGATCTTCAATTTTATAAAAATTAAGTTTATGATTTATTTTATTATTTTGAATATCAAAGACTCCTATTTTACCTTTGAATGAATTTTTTTTCTTAAAAATTTTATTTAAATTTTCTGTATTTGAGTTTAGTGATAAATAATAAACCAAGCCAACAAGGTCATAACTCAATAAAGACAAATGGCTAGGATCTTCTTTAAATGCGTTATAGTACTTTATTTTGTAGGTATCAAAATTTTCTTTATTTATTGATGGATAATATAAAGGCTGAATATCAGTTTCATTTAACAAACTTTCATCAAACCATTGATTTAAAGTTATAAAATATTTATTTTTTGGAAGTACATCAGTATATAAAAGTGATGTAGATACACTTTTTAGACTTTCGTCAAAATCTGCAATTACGACAGCGTCAAAATTTAGACCACCCAAAGTGTATCTTTTTTCAAGTCTTTTTATTTTTTTTTCTTTATTTGGATCATTTGAATTTTTTATCCTTTTTATTTCATCCTCTAAATTTTGCTTTCTTATTCTGTAGTTTGTAATTTCTTCTATTTGTTTTGTTAGTTTTGTAGGCTCTATATTATATTTGTAATTTTTATAAATTTTAATTTTTGAATTTTTTATTCCTTTTTTAACTTCAAATTCATAATCTTGGATTGGTGTTAAAAAAATAGTTCTTTGTATTTGATTAGTTTCTAAAAATTTTTTTATTGTATTAAATTGTGATGTAGAATTAATTCCAGCTGAGATTACATTTTTTGGAAGATCTAAAGTTTTGTTTGTTAATGATAAAAAAGTTAAATCCTTCATTTCATCTAAATAAGTTAAACTTTCATAGAACACAGGGCCTATAACAATTTTTATCCCCATTTCGCTTAATTCAAATGCTGATTTTAAAGTCTGGTTAGCTTTAGTTGCCGTATCTTTTGGATAGATTTCTATCAGATCATTATCAATGTCTTTGACCGCTAATCCAACTGCTTTAATGATAGACTCACCAATCTCTTTATTTTCTCCTGTCATAGGCACCAATAATCCTATTTTGATTTTTTCTTTAGCATTAACATTTGGTAAAAATAGAAAGTAAAAACTTAAAATAATAAAATAAATAATTTTAATTAATTTGATCATTTTGGTGCTAGTATAATATTTTTTAAGCTAAATTATGATCATAAAACCACAATTTAAATTAAAAGAATACGAAAATGGTCTTTATTTGGTATCAACTCCATTAGGAAATTTAAAAGATATCACTTTAAGAGCGATTGAGGTTTTACAGCACTCCCATTATATTTTATGTGAAGATACTCGTGTTTCAAAAAACCTTTTAGATAAATATCAAATAAAATCAAAATTAATTTCAAATCATAAATTTAATGAAAAAAAAAATGTAGTAAAAATTATTGAGTATCTAAAATCTGGAAAAATAATTTCTTTGATATCAGATGCTGGTACGCCTAGTATTTCTGATCCTGGTTCAATTTTAGTTAATGAGTGTATTAATAACGAAATTAAAATATTTCCCATTCCTGGACCTTCGGCTGTTGCTGCAGCTGTTTCAATTAGTGGTTTTTCAGATAAATTTTTGTTTTGT
>NZ_JBNAIL010000022.1:0-27299 GCF_052048195.1 Candidatus Pelagibacter sp. HIMB123
ATCCTCTTCTTTTTTATTTCTTTCTTTTTTTGGTACCGCTTTGTTTGGATTATTTCCATTAGCCGGCATAGGAATTAATTCATTCTCTCCTAAAATTCTTGCTACTCTCGTTGTTGGTTTAGCACCTTGACCCAACCAATATTTTATTCTTTCAGCTTCAAGGCCTACTCTTTCCTTTTTTTCTTTTGGTAATAGAGGATTAAAAAAACCAACCTTCTCTATAAATCTTCCGTCTCTTGCAAAACGACTGTCTGCAACGACAACCTTATAAACAGGACGTTTTTTTGTTCCACCTCTTGATAATCTTAGTTTTAACATTTCTTCTCCTTTTTACTTTAATTGGTTAAATAGCTCTGGCGGTATACCTTTGTCAGAAATACCTTTCAGATTTCCTTTTGACATCTTTTTCATCATTTCAGACATCATTTTAAATTGCTTAAGCAATTTATTGATAGTGGCCGGATCTGTGCCAGAGCCATTAGCAATTCTTTTTTTTCTAGAACCATCAATTATTTTTGGGTTCTCTCTTTCTTTTTTTGTCATTGATAAAATAATAGCTTCATTTTTTGTAATTATACTTTCATCAATACCCGCTGAATCCATTTGAGATTTAATTTTTGAAACTCCTGGCATAAAAGACATAATTCCCTCAATGCCTCCCATTTTTTTCATTTGTCTTAATTGAGATAAATAATCCTCCATTGAGAATTGACCTTTTTTTAAATTTTCCTCTGCTTTTTTAAGATTTTCTTCTCCTAAATCTTGTGCAGCTTTTTCTACTAGAGATACGATATCTCCCATGCCAAGTATTCTGTTTGCAATTCTATCTGGATGGAATACTTCAAGATTATCTATTTTTTCACCTATCCCTAAAAATTTGATTGGAACGTTGGAAACGTATTTCATACTCACTGCAGCTCCACCCCTTGCATCACCATCAGCCCTAGTCAAAATAATTCCAGATAAATTAACTGTATTCTTAAATTCTTTTGCCACTGAGGCTGCAACTTGACCTGTTAGAGAGTCTGCAACTAAGAAGGTTTCTGTTGGATTAATCACAGCTTCAATTTGCTTAATCTCACTCATCATTTGTAAGTCGATTTGAGTTCTACCAGCAGTATCAAATAAAATTATTTCAGCTCCATTTAAATTAGCAGCACTTATTGCTCTTCTGCAAATATCAGCAGGTTGCTGGCCTTCTATAATAGGTAAAGTTAAAATATTATTTTGTTCTCCTAAAGATCTAAGTTGTTCTTGTGCAGCCGGTCTATAAATATCTAAACTGACCATCATTACTTTTTTCTTTTTATTATTTTCTAAAAATTTTGCTAATTTTGCTGTTGTGGTCGTTTTACCTGAACCTTGTAGTCCAACTAACATCATTGGCACAGGAGGTACTGCGTTTAAGTTTACTTCATTATTTGTAGAACCTAATAAGTCTACAAGCTCATCATAAACAATTTTAACAACCATATCCCCTGGTGAGGTAGACCTTATAATCTCTTGGCCTAATGCTTTTGGTTTAACTTTTTCGATAAAATCTTTTGCAACATCTAAAGAAACATCTGCTTCGAGCAAAGCTTGTCTAATGCCTCTTAAGCCTTCATCTACTTGAGCCTCATCAAGTGAAGGTGACTTTTTTAGAGAAGAAAAAATTTCTTCAAATTTATTTGTTAAATTTTCAAACATATTTATTACGCATAGCAGTAACGCACTAGTGGGCGAACCCTCGCTGACTAGTGTCGATCTCTTTGTTTCCAAAGACACCGCAAAGTTAATGTTTTTGCGGAAACGGCAACAACCTATAATAGAGGTTCAAAAAGTCAATAAATAAGTTAAATATCTATATATGGATATTAAAGCTTTTAAAATGGACGGTTTAGGTAATGATTTTGTCATCATAGATAATAGGCAAACAGTAACAAATTTGACGAAAGAGCAAATAATAAAAATTTGTGACAGAAAATTTATTGGTTGTGACCAACTAATCTTGATTAAAAAAAATGATATTTCAGATGCTTCATTAGAATTTTATAATTCAGATGGAGGAATGTCTGGGGCGTGTGGAAATGGTACACGATGTATTGCTGATTTATTAGGCAAAGAAAATAACAAAAAAGAAATTGTCCTAACAACTTTATCTGGCAAATTAAAATCAAATATTGTTGGAGACAAAATAGTCTCTACGGAAATAGGTGTTGCAAAAACTAAATGGAATGAGATTCCATTATCCAAAGAATTAAACACTAATAATTTAGGAATTAAAATTAATGATAAAAATAATAAAGAATTTTCTGGTGGAACAGCTGTAAATGTTGGTAACCCACATGTAATTTTTTTTGTCGATAATAACGAAAATTTTGAAATAGAAAAAATTGGACCAAAAATTGAAACCCACTCTCTATTTCCAGAAAAATGTAATTTTACTTTAGCAACTGTTGTTAACAAAGAATTGATAAAAGTTAGAGTGTGGGAAAGAGGAGCTGGACTTACCAAAGCTTGTGGAACTGCAGCTTGCGCAACAGCTTTTGCCGCAAAACAAAACGGATTGATAAATGATAAAGTTGATATCGAATTTTCTACAGGTAGATTGACAATTTCAATTGATGAAAACAATAGTATTCATATGAAAGGACCAGTTTCAGATATTGAGGAGATAAATTTTAAAATTTAATGGGAATTTTTGAAAAATTTAAATCAGGTTTTAAAAAAAGCGCCTCAGCTTTTACGACGGGTTTAAGAGATATAGTTGTAAAAAAAGAGATTGATGACAAAACATTAGACAAAATTGAAGATTACTTAATTCAATCAGATGTTGGTATTGTTTCGGCCTCAGAAATAAGAGAAATAATTTCTCAAACAAAAATTGATCCAAATAAAGATTTAACCGAAGAAATAAATAATATTTTAAAAAATTATATTATTTCAATAATGAAACCTTTAGAAAATATTGAATTCTTTAAAAAAAAAGAAAAATTAAATGCAACATTAATTTCAGGTGTTAATGGTGTTGGAAAAACAACTACTATTGGAAAAATAAGTAAAATATTAAAAGGTAATGGAAACAAAGTAATGCTTGCCGCATCAGATACTTTTAGAGCGGCAGCTATAGAACAACTAGAAAATTGGGCGAACAAAGTTGATGTTCAAATTACAAAATCATCTCAAGGCTCTGATCCTGCATCAGTTGCCTACAAGGCTATTGAAGAGGCATTAAACAATGATTTCAATCAAGTTTTAATCGATACAGCTGGGAGATTGCAAAATAAAAAAAATTTGATGGAAGAATATAAAAAAATTGCAAACGTTACTAAAAAAATTGATCCTGATGCTCCACATGATGTTATTTTGGTTTTGGATGCAACTTCAGGTCAAAATGTAATTAATCAAGTTGAAGAATTTAATAAAATTATTCCAATAACTGGTCTTATTATGACAAAGTTAGATGGTACAGCAAAAGGAGGTATCCTTTTAGCAGTTGCTAAAAAATATAAACTACCAATTATTGCCCTTGGATTAGGTGAAAAAGAAGATGATTTGCAAATTTTTGATGCCAAAAAATTCGCAGAAGCATTTACTCAAATTAATTAATTAAGGTACTAGAAATTAAAGGTTTATAAAAACTACACTTATAATTTTCTTTAAATTCATAATGTCCACAATTTTTAGCTATCGAAGAAATAATAAAATCAAATTTTCCGTTTACGGGATAAAGCTCTAACTTTTTTTTAACAATATCAAATTTAAAATTGGCTTTTAAACTTTTTACAGCACTAATCATCACCAGAGTTTTATTATCTTTTAAAAGATAATATGCAAAATCATCTGGGAAAACTGGGAAATCATACTCTTGCAAAAAATATTTTGCAGTTTTGGGAAACCATTCATAAGAGATTAATGGCAAAGACTCTTTTGTATTATAGTTATAAATATAAAGATCTTTTGGAAAATCATTAATATAATTTGAATTTTCTCCTCGAGCCAAGACGGCTTTTTCGCGGGTTTTAAAATATAATGCAAAATTTTCATCATGTGAATTCATTTGATCAATATGAAAAAGGCTATCTACTGATGCTAAATTTTCTTTAGCATTTGATAAATTACTTAAAGAAAAGAAGATAATAAAAAATATGATAAGATTTTTCATAATGTAACTTAAAAAAAAAATTTGAGTTATATTTGTTTAGATTGTGGCTTAATTTAAACTATCAACAAATGATTTAAGAGCTAATACAAGTTTATCATCATATTCCATCATATGATCGTCATATTTTGTAAAATATGAATATTTGGGTTCACTTGCTAAATTAAAAATTTTTTTACCCATCCAAAATGGAACTATTTGGTCAGCCTCACCATGCATTACTAAAACTGGGATATTAATATTTTTAATTTTTTCATTATTTTCATACTTATCCTTTAAAATTAAACCTACTGGAATATATGGATAAAAATTTTTCGCAGCCTCTATCATTGATGTGAAGGGCGTTTCTAAGATTAATCCTGCAAAATTTTTATTCTGAGTAATTTCAGTAGCAATTCCAGTTCCTAATGACTCCCCATAAATAATTATATCTTCTTCATTTAGACCTTTTTCTTTAAGCCAATTTATTGCACTAGCACCATCAATATAAAGACCCTTCTCACTTGGTTTTCCTTTATTTCCACTAAACCCTCTCCACGCAATAATTAAAAAATTAACGTCCATATCTTTAAAATGATTTAATTTATGGATTCTGTTTTCAAGTGTCCCTGCATTTCCATGAAAATAAACTATTGTTTTATAACTTTTTAAATTTTTATTATGAAACCAGCCTAAAAGATTAATATTATCTGTTGTTTTAATAGTAACTTTTTCAATGTTAACTTCTAAATTATCTCCAGAATAATTATTCTCATCAGGATGATACATTAAATTTCTTTGAAAAAAGAATAAGAAAACTAATATAATTAAATAAATTGCAATAATACCAAAAAATAATTCCAAAAAAAAATTCCTACGTTTTGTTTTCATATTTTTTTCTATTTAATATTAAAAAAAATATATAAGAAATAATACTTAAGATTAAGAAAACAGAAAAAGCAGATTTAAACGCAAATATTTCTGTATGCCCCATACCTTTAACAATATCTATGACTAAGCCCATTAACCATTGCATTATGAATGTTCCTGCAAATATTAATAAATTGAATGAAGTTAGTGCTTTGCCAGCAGAATAACCTGAAAAAGATAGTCCCACAGCTGGCTGTGTAACTGATAAAAAAATTGAACTTAAAATAAATAAAGTTATGTAGAATGCTCCCGCTTTTGGGCCTAACAATATAATCACAAACATTACAAAAAAACTAATTGGCAAACCTAATTTAAGTATTCTTTTTGCAGTAAAACCTATACCTGAAATTTTTGGTAAAAAATAACCCCACAAGAAAAAAGATACCAACATAGTTACATTGATCCAAAACAATCCTGTAGCACTTTGAAGTGGTGTATAACCAGCAACTCTAGTCATCCATGGGCCTGCCCATAAAGTTTGTATAGCCATTAAGCCCCCATAATTAAATAAGCCCATTGGAATTACACTTATAAAAAATCTATTTTTCCAAACTTCTGATAAGGTTCCAGTATTACTTGGCTCTTCTGACTCTTTATTTTTAGTTAAATTCCATTTTGGAATAAAAACTAACATTAAAAAAATACTAATTAAAATTAAGATAGCGATACCACCAAATATCCATCTCCATCCAAAACTAGGTAATAAAAGTTGTACAGGCAATGTGGATGACAAAAAACCTAATGATGCAATCATTAGCATCCATGAGTTTGCTCTTTGTTGTTGATTTTCTGCATACCATATTCTGTAACCAGTTAATGGAGCCATTAAACAAGCACTAACACCTACACCGATTAGAATTCGCGAAACTAATAATCCAGAAAAACTTTCAGCTAAAGCAAATGATCCTGTTCCAACTAATGCAATTAATAAAAAAGAAGAGACAATTTTTTTTGGTCCATATTTATCTAACAAATATCCAAGGGGTATTTGCATACAAGCAAAACCTAAAAAATAACCTCCAGCTAATAATCCTAAATCAGCTGCTAATAAATTAAATTCTGAGGTTAATACTGGTGAAAGTGTTGCAGTAATTGCACGTAACAAACATGATAAAAAATAACCAAATGCAAATACAAAAAAAACAATAATAGCCTGTTTTTTTGGTAAAATATAATTTTCCATTAATTAAAAGTTTAAAGATATATCTCTATGAACTGAGTTACACCTAGCAACAAATTTAGCTTGTTCTTTAGTTAATCTGTTTTGAAGTCTAAGACCAATATTATGTTTGATAACATCATTATATTTTATTAATTCAGGCATCAAATTCTTATTAGCATCATCTCTCCATGAAACTTCTAAATTGAAAAGATCAAAAGTCTCTGAACTTACTTCAGACAATTTTTGCTCATCTACCTCATCATTATCTATAACAGATATTAGGTCGTCTAGTTTATTTGCGAATTCTTCAGTTCCAGAAATTTCTGCTAGTTTTTCAAAAAGATTATCAATTACTGATATTGCGTTCTCATAATTTTTATTATCAATATTATATTTTAATTCTTTTATTTCTGGCGAAAGTTCTTTTAATTTATCATTATCATTTATAAACATTACTATTTGATTTAAAGTTTCATAAGCTTCATCAACGTTTTTTCTATATCTTTTAGTTCTTGTGTTTTTTGCTTTGTGCAAAATTTCAAACTCGCCATTTTTTGTCTTCCAAGTTTCAGGAATTTTATTTTGAAGTTCATTAATTTCTAGTTCATAATTCTCAATTCTTAATTCTAATTTATTTTTATCTGCTAAATTATCATCGTTTAAATTTCTTATTTCAGCTTTTGTTTTTTTTATTTTCTCATCTATTTTTCTAATTTTTTTCTGAATTTTTCTTACATTGAAATGTAAATCCCTATAATCTTTAGAAAATAATTCGTATTCTTCCTCAGTTTTTTGAAGTTTTTTAACAATAGCAAATGTCCCTAAAGCATTATCAAAATGCTCTTCAAAAATATCTAATTTATCTATTGGAAGATTTTCAGGTGTCAATTTTTGTATATCTTTTATTGCATTAGTAATTCTTTCTTCTTCATTGTTATAAATTGCGAATTTATACTCTTGTAAACAATATTGAAGTTTTGGATTCATTGGTGGTGGTGCAACGTTTGATGTTAAATACGTCCTTGCTGGTAAATAATTTACTAATGATGGATAGAAACCAACAATTCCAAGACCTATTAATTGTAAAACAATAAATGGAACAACTCCCTTCCAAATATTTAAAGTAGTAACAAGTTTTGAAGCCACACCTTTTAAATAAAATAATGCAAAACCAAATGGAGGTGTTAGGAATGATGTTTGTAAATTTACACCAATCATTACACCAAGCCAGATTGCGCTAACATTTGCTCCTGGTTCAGCAAGTAATATTGGAGCAATAATAGGAACAACAACAACAGCTATTTCAATAAAATCAAGAAAGAAACCTAATAAAAATATCACTGCCATTACAACAATAAACTGAGTCCAAAATCCTCCTGGTAAGTCTTGAAGAAAATCTCTAACTAACTCTTCACCTCCAAATGCTCTAAATCCAGAAGTTAACATTGCAGCACCTAATAAAATTATAAACACCATTGAAGTAGTTACACAAGTTTCTGTAACGACTTCTCTTAAAACATTATCAATTTTGTATGCTCTCCAAAAACTCCAGATTATTCCAACAAGAAAAGTGATAGTGAAAAACCCTGCTATAAAAATTGCTGCAAGATCCCTAGTTTCTACAGCCTTAATATTTAAATTGTAATTCTTAGATAAAATGTAAATTGGTATGACAGATAAGATTGCAATTATAATTGGATAATAAGCATCTTTTTTTCCTTTGTGTAAACGGTAACCAGCCATCATAGTTGCACCTATTGCTCCAATAGATCCAGCTTGATTAACAGTAGCAATACCCAAAAGTATAGATCCTAAAACTGCAAAAATTAATGCAAGAGGCGGAATAATTACCATTAAAACCTTAATCCAAAATTTAGTATCGAAATTTCCTCTAAATGGAACAGGAGGAGCAGCCTTAGGATTTAATCTTGCATATACAAACACATAAAGCATATACAAACCAACTAATACTAATCCAGGTAATAACGCTCCAAGAAACATGTCTCCTGCAGAAGTAGAGCCCACTCTGAATTCTCCGGGCATATTAAATTCACCAGTTAAAATTTTGTAATCAGTCTGACGCATAGTGTTTGCAACGTCTGCTGCACTAGCTAATTGATCAGCTATAATGATTAATACAATTGAAGGAGGTATAATTTGTCCAAGAGTTCCGGAAGAACAAACAATTCCACTAGCAAGACTCTTGTCATATTTATTATTAAGCATTGTGGGTAATGAAATTAATCCCATTGCTATTACTGTTGCGCCAACTATACCTGTGGTAGCCGCAAGTAAAGCTCCAACAAAAATAACTGATATTCCTAGGCCTCCAGGGATTGGCCCAAACAACTGTCCCATGGTAACTAAAAGATCTTCTGCAATTTTTGATTTTTGCAACATGATCCCCATAAAGATAAATAAAGGAATAGCAATTAAAGTATCGGTTTCTACATCCCAGTAATTACTCCTAAAGTTTGTTATTCCAGCAGTTAACCATTCTTTAGGTCCATCAACAGCAAAATAAGCACTACTATCTCCTGCGAATAAATAACCAAAAAAAGCAGCTAGCCCTATCGAAATTATTGCTGATCCAGGTAAAGCAAAAGCTACTGGAAAGCCTGAAGCTAAAGCTCCGATCATTATAATTACTAGTAAAGCTAAAAATAAATGTTCCATTATTTAATTCTTCAAAAGTTTATGACTGCTACTCATAAAGTAGCTAGTAAATTGAGTTAACATACTTACAGCAAATACTGCTAAATAAACCGCCATCAAATAAAGTAAATACAATCCATTTGAACCTTGTTGAGTAATTTCAAACGAAATTACTGGACCATTAATGATACTAGCTTTACCGCCCATGCCTAAAAAAATAACTATCAAACATAGAGGAATTCCTAGAATTAAAGAACCAATTGCATTAGTCCATGCCTTTTTGCGTTCACTAAAACCAGTGTAAAGAACATCAACTCTTACATGACCTTCATGGATCAATGCATATGCACTTGCAAAAAGATAAAGAGCTGCATACCAAAAACGAACCAAGTCACCTTGGAATGCTTGTTCGTATTGAAAAATAAATCTAGATATTACAATTAAAAATTCACTCCCAACTACCAAGACTGCTAACCAAATAAAACCTACTGATCTGGTGAAATAACCAATTACGAACGAAATTAATATTAATGGAAAATGTATATATGTAATCCTAAAAGCAGGTATTACTAAATTAATCTTAAGCTGTTCACCAAAAATAGGTTCTACCAATTTTTCAACGACCATAAATGAAATTAAAAGGTCTGCCACACCAACAATCAAAACTGCCCAAAAAGAAGATCTTACAATGTAGGCTGTTATATTGGTCAAAATCTCAGAGTCTTTTTGCAATGATTGTTTTAAAGACTTAAAAACAAAAAAAATAACAGCAACAAGTGAGATAAAATAAAATATTAATTGAAGATAAGAAAGATTAATGGCCAATCCTTCTAATGGTTTATTTAATTTTTTAAATCCAAAAAATTGATAATGTGAAAAAAGTTTTTTAACTCCTGGCCAATCAAACCAAACTGTTAAAACATTATTAATTAAAAAAACTAATGTTAAAGCCAAGATAGAATAACTAAATATTCTTATTAAAATAGATAAGTTTTTTCTCGCTATCATATTAAAAAACTTTTAATGATATATAAAAAGAGGGCCCGTTTAAGGGCCCTCTAGTGTTAATTAGAATTAAATTATACTCCTAATGCTCTATTTCTTTGAGAAATATATGGTGAGTCAGACAAGTTAGTCCATGCACCAATTTCCTTACGACCTTTAACAAAAGCAGCATGTACTTTCGCAGCAAGAGCACTATGTTGCTGAACTTCATCAAAAACTTCTGCAGCACCTTTAGCGAAAGCATCGTAAACTTTGTCATTAAACTTCTCAAGTTTAACTCCACTTTCATTAACTAAACGAGCAAGTGCAGCTCCGTTTTTAGCATTGTATTCAGCCATTGTAGTTGTGTCAGCCCAATCACAAGCAGTTTTAATAATTAACTGATCTGATTTTGACAAACTAGTAAACCAAGATTTGTTTACTCCACAAGCTAGTGTAGATCCTGGTTCATGCATTCCTGGATAGTAATAATACTTAGCAGCTTCCTGGAACTTCATAGCTTCATCATTCCAAGGTCCTACCCATTCTGTTGCATCAATTGCACCTGACACAAGGTTTTCATAAATTTGTCCACCAGGTAGTGAAATTGGAGAACCACCTAGTTTTCCAAGTACTTGTCCACCTAATCCTGGCATACGCATTTTTAAACCTTTAAAGTCATTCGCTGATCTAATTTTCTTATTAAACCAACCACCCATTTGCACTCCAGTATTACCAGCTGCAAAACTTTGTGTTCCGAAATCATCTGTTAATTCGTCCCAAAGTTCTTGTCCACCAGCAAATTTTAACCACGCATTCATTTCAGCATATGTGAAACCAAATGGAACCGCAGTAAAATAACCAAAAGCAGGGTGTTTTTTAACCCAGTAGTAATCAGCACCGTGATACATTTGCGAGTTACCTGATGCAACTTCGTCAAATGAGTCAAATGCTTTTACCCTTTCGTTAGCAGCATAATAAGTAACTTGAATTCTACCGTCACTCATATCGCTTAATCTTTGAGCAAGTCTTTGTGCACCAGTTCCTAGGCCTGGAAAATCTCTAGGCCAAGTAGCTACCATAGAAGCTTCAACTCTTTCTTTGGCAACAGCTGGAGCAGATAAAGCAACAGCAGCAACACCAGTTGCAGCTGCAGTTTTAAAGAACTTACGTCTTGAAGGTGATTTAGAAACCTTCAATGATTTTTTTTCTTTAATCATTAGTCTCTCCTCATATAAGTTAATTAACTTTCGCAAGTTAATTACAAATAAAAGTTTAAGTCTATAACAAAAATAGCTCAAGCTACTGGTATTACAATCTGAGGTAGTAAATTAGAGATTAATTAAAATTATTTTTTG
This sequence comes from Candidatus Pelagibacter sp. HIMB123, assembly GCF_052048195.1. Taxonomy (NCBI): domain Bacteria; kingdom Pseudomonadati; phylum Pseudomonadota; class Alphaproteobacteria; order Candidatus Pelagibacterales; family Candidatus Pelagibacteraceae; genus Candidatus Pelagibacter; species Candidatus Pelagibacter sp. HIMB123. Next base: position 11,213 of record NZ_JBNAIL010000022.1, read on the forward strand.
TCAAAAAAGGCTTCGTACACCATCATAAAAATTGCAATTGCCATCAATATATAAACTGGCAAGACATCTAGGAAACCAATCATAGTTGATCTTGTTAAAGTGGTAGCTAAGCCAACTAGAAATGCAGTTGCAAGTAATGTTCCTAAAAATACTGTAAACTTTTGCATTTAATTATTACATTCCTTTTCTAGCCAATTAGCAACACCTAAAAATCTATGATCATCATATTTTGCACCAACTAATTGTACACCTAATGGCATTTTATCCTCTCCTTGTAAAAGTGGAAGAGAAATGCTTGGAGTTCCTAAATAGGACCATACTTTATTAAACTCTGCAGAGCCTGTACTCTTCAAGCTTTTTGGAGCAACACCTGGACTTGATGGTGATAATACACCATGATAATCCTCAAAAACTTCTTCATAAGACTCGTAACTTCTTTTCATAAAATCAACAGCTTCTGCATAATCCTTTGCTGAATGTTTATTACCTCTAATTATTGCATCTTGCATAATTTTAGATAATTTTTTTTTATATTTTTTAAAATAGAGTGAAAAATTATTTGCAAGATCTGTGTCATAAATAATTTGATGATATTTATGGATATCTTTGAAATATGATGGGGTATCAAAAACTTCAATATTTTTTTTAAATGATTTAATAAAATATTCAAAAGATTCTCTAGATTTTTTTTCAACCAATTTCCAGTAATCTGTTTTGTAAAAAATAAACTTAGGTTCAAATAAGGGACCTTTCTTAGTTTCATTTAACATATTTTCAGCTGAATAATGAACTGATGCAGTATCGAATTTATCCTTTTTAATAAGTGTCTTTGCAAGGAGTGCAACGTCTTCTACTGATCTTCCAAAAACACCAACATGATCTAATTTTTCTGAAGTTTTAAGAACGCCATTTCTAGAAATTAATCCGTAAGTTGGTTTATATCCAACTACACCACAATAAGATGCTGGTCTAATTATTGATCCACCAGTTTGTGAACCTACAGATAATGGTGCCATAAATGAAGCTACCGAAGCAGCAGATCCACTTGATGAACCACCAGGTGTTCTAGAATAATCATGTGGATTAGTTGTTTTTGCAGGTCCTAAATAAGCTAGTTCTGCTGTTGCTGTTTTTCCCATCACAATCGCTCCAGCAGAAATTAACAATTCAATTATTTCAGCATTTTGTGAATATGATTTTCCTTTTCGAATTACAGTTCCACATTCTGTTGGCATATCAAGTGTTCCAACTATATCTTTAACTGCCACGGGAATTCCATGAAGTGGTCCAAGAGGTTTTCCTAATCTACGATGTTCATCGGCTTCAGCTGCTTTTTCTAGTAAAAGTTTTTTATCAAAGTGTGCCCATGCTTTTATATCTTTTTCAAATTTATTTATTCTATCAATATATATTTGGCACAATTCTACTGAAGAAATTTGAGCGTCTTTAATTTTTTCAACAAGTTCTTCAACTTTTAATGAAAATACATCTGTCATTTTTTATTGAGCAAATAAAGTTTCTGGCAACCAAAGAGCAATACCAGGAAACATATACATTAAAAACATTGCAAAAATTACAATTGCTAAGAAAGGCATAATCCCTCTAAAGATATCTAAAAGTTCTACATTAGATTTTTGGACTCCTTTTAAATAATATGCCGACATTGCCATTGGTGGGGTTAAGAAAGAAGTTTGCAAATTTAAAGCAATCAACATCGCAAAGAAATATGGATTAACGCCAAATACCTCTAATAATGGCAAGAATATAGGAACAAAAATAATCAAAATTTCAGTCCATTCTAAAGGCCACCCTAGAAGAAAAATAATTATTTGAGTGATAATTAAAAACTGCCAGGTAGTAATATTTATAGAAGTAAAGAAGTGTTCAAATACTTCGTGTCCACCTAAGTAAGAAAATACTGATGAGAAAGTCCATGAACCAATAAACAACCACATGATCATTGCAGTTGTCTTAGCTGTTAAAAATACAGACTCTTTAAAGTTTTGCCATTTAAGTGTCTTATAAAACCAAGATAAAAGAATTGCTCCAAAAGCACCTGCCGCAGCTGCTTCCGCTGGAGTTGCAATACCTGCCAAAATAGTTCCCAAAACAAGCATGATTAAACCAAAAAGTGGAACGAAAGAAACTAAAACTTCTTTTAAAATTTCACCAGTTGGTGGGATATCCTCTTTTGGAGGCCTAGGGGCAATCGATGGATTTAACCATGCTCTAAATACTGCATATACAATATAAAGACCCGCTAAAAGTAAACCTGGAAATATTGCTGCTGCAAAAAGTCTTAAGGGTGATAGTTGAGCTATTACAGAATAAACAATTAGCATAATACTCGGTGGAATTAAAATTCCTAAACATCCACCAGCACAAATTATTCCTGATGCAAATTTTTTATCATATCCTGCCTTAACCATTGCAGGCCAAGCTAACAATCCCATTAAAGTTACAACTGCACCAATAATTCCTGTTGCAGTCGAAAATAATGTACAAGTGATTAATGCAGCTACCGCCATTGAAGCTGGAAGCCTATGTGCGGCTAATCTAATTGCAAAAAATAATTTAGCTACAATACCTGCTCTTTCAACAAGGTAACCCATAAATAAAAATAAGGGGACAGCTGTAAGAACGTTATTGTCCATCACTGTATAAGTATTTTGAACAAACAATTGGAATATACGATTGTCAAAAATATGCTCCATCATTGTTGCATCGTAATAAGCAAAATATCCAAAACCAATTCCCATAGCCATTAAAGTAAAAGCAATTGGGAAACCTAAAAGAACTGCAAACAAGAACATACCCATCATCAAAATTGCAATTTCTGGATTTGTTAAACTAAATAACATTTTTGTCGTCCTCTTCTTGAGCTGTTCTCATTAAAACTTGTTCTGTTTCTTCGGCAACAACCATTCTTGCTGGCCATTGTCCTGTTTGAATGCAAATTATAGATCTAAATACTTCACTAATACCTTGAATGATTAATAAAACTCCTGCGGCAGGAATCATTGTCTTTACCATATAAATTTGAATTTGCGCTGGACTACTCCAACTAGTCTCTTTAATTTTCCATGCTAAAGCAGCATATTCATAACCATAAAAAGCTAATGCAATAACACCAGGGAAAAAGAAAAGAAAATATAATACTAAATCAATCCAAGCCTGAGTTTTTTGACTAAATAATCTGTAAATTACGTCTCCTCTGACGTGTGACTCTGTTGCCAAACAATAAGCGCCTGACATCATTAAAATTGCTCCATACATCTGCATACTAAAATCAAAGTTCCAAAGTGTAGGTGCATTAAATACATAAGCCATTATTACTTCGTAAACAGTCCCTCCCATCAAAACTACGATGCACCAAGAAAAAGCTTTTCCCATTGATGTACTTAGAGTATCTGCAAATTGAATAAATGACTTCATATCAAAGAAATATATTAAAATATGTGTAAAAAAAAGGGGGTTTTTCAACCCCCTTTTAAATTTATTTTGAAGTTAATTAGATTTTAACTTTTTCAATTGGACCAAACTCATTTTCATAAGCTAATTTATAGTTCGGTTGATTCATCAACAGATACTTCATAGTTCTCTTAGCGTATGCTTTTTGTGAGTCTACTACTTTCTTGAAGAAAGCGTCTTTAGCAGCAAACTCTCCTACAACTTTATCCCAGCCTTTTAATTGCTCAGCTAAAATTGCATCAGATGTTTGGTAAACGTTTACCTTATGCTCATTCATCAACTTAGCAAGGTCAGTTGAATATCTAACCAATGCTTTGAAGTAGTTATCCGAGTTTGCAGCGTAAGCAGCATTTCTCAAGATAGCTTGATGAGCTGGTGAAAGGCTATCGTATCTTTTCTTATTAATCGGCACTTCAAACATTTCCTGAGATTGGTGGAAACTTCCTAAGTGATAATGTTTAGATACGTCTTGCATTCCAAACTGTGAGTCTGATGTTGGATTGTTAAACTCAGCAGCATCAATCAAACCAGTTTTCATCGCTGGTTGGATTTCACCACCTGGTAACTGTCTTACAACCATTCCCATAGCAGTTAAAACGTTAGTCGCTAGACCAACAGTTCTATACTTCATACCTTTTACATCAGATACTTTAGTTACGTTCTTTTTGAACCAACCAAAAGGCTGTGCAGGCATTGGCATATGGAAGAAACCGTAGTAATTAAATCCTACGCTTTTTACAGCTTCATCGTATAAAGCTCTTCCTCCACCATACTCCATCCATCCCATAACTTCTTGAGATGACATTCCGTATGAAGGACCTGTTCCGAAAAGAGATGCAGCAGGGTTCTTTCCGTACCAGTATGCTGTCACCCAGTGACCCATATCTACTACTCCAGAACTAACCGCCTGACCAATTTCAGAAGTTTTTACAACTGCTCCAACTGGTTGGACGTCAATTTTTAATTTGCCATCTGACATATCGCTAACCATTTTCGCATAGTCTGACGCCATTTCGAAAAAGATGTTAGCACCTGATGGCCAAGCAGCTTGCATTTTTAAAGTAACGTGACCGTCACCTAAAGCAATGTTTGGCATAGCTACTGCTGCTGCTGTTGCTGCACCAGTTGCTGCCGCTGCTTTGAAGAACTTTCTTCTTGAAGGAGTTTTAGAACTCTTCAAAGATTTCTTATTCTTAATCATTTATTCTCCTCTAGTTAATTAACTTGTTGAGAAATAAAACATATTTTCAGATTAGAGTCTTTCTAATTAGTGGATCAAAGTGACCCATATTGAACAATTTTAAAAAAAATTTTCAATTAACAATAGAATTTAATTTTAAATTAACTTGTTTTCCTCATAAACGCAGCATTTCTCAGCAGGTATATGAAGCTTAACATTCTGACTTGGTATTTCAGTCTCTCGGTTGACTTTTGATTTAATTATAAAATCTCCCATTTTAGCAGTGATTAATTTATAGTTTCCAAGATCCTCAACCTTTTCAACATTAACATCAACTAAGTTTTCATTTTGATTCTGAGCAATTTTAATGAATTCCGATCTAATTCCTAATTTAATATTTTTTGTTTTTAAATTAGATAAATTTGTATGGGTTTTAATTAAAGTATTATTAATCTTTACACTATTGTTTGAGAAAGCTTCACTTTCAAATAAGTTCATAGCTGGAGATCCAATAAAGTATCCAACAAATGTTGTATTAGGTCTTTCAAAAAGTTCTTTCGGAGAACCAGTTTGAACTACCTCTCCTTCGCTCATGACTATTATGTTATCTGCAAAAGTCATCGCTTCGTTTTGATCGTGCGTTACATAAACTAATGTTGTTTTGTATTGCTCATTAATTTCTTTAAGATTTCTTCTTAATCTAAATTTTAAATCTGGATCAATAACAGTTAAAGGTTCATCCATTAAAACTGCGGCAACATCCTCTCTTACAAGGCCTCTTCCTAAAGATATTAATTGTTTTTGATCAGCTGTTAATTTTCTTGCAGGAGAATTTAGAAAAGATTTTAAATTTAAAGTTTCGGCAACTGAATTAACTCTTTCATCAGTTTTACTTTTAGAAAAATCTCTACATTTGAGTGGGAATGCCAAATTTTCATAAACAGTCATAGTATTATAGATAACCGGAAATTGAAAAACTTGAGCAATATTTCTATCTTCTGTTTTTAAGTCTGTAACATCTTTGTCATCAAAAAGTATTCTTCCAGCAGAAGGTCTAACTAAGCCAGATACAATATTTAGCATTGTAGTTTTTCCACATCCAGAAGGACCTAAGATTGCATATCGATTTCCATTTTCCCATGTCATCGAAAAAGGATTTAAAGCATAGACTGGATTTGGATCATTTGGATTGTATGAGTGAGATATGTTACTTAAATCGATTTTAGCCATTCAAACCTCCAAAAGGTGAAGATGCTAATTTTCCATCAGCATGAAACGCATAAGCTCTGTCAATTTTAAAATTAATTTTTACTTTATCGTGTATCTTAAAGTTAAGAACTTCTTCTATTGAAACTATAATTTTTGTGTCTCCTCTTTTTAAATGTAACAATGTTTCTGAACCACTAATTTCTGCAAGCTCAACTTCAAATTCATGACCGTTTTCGTTTAATTCAATATCAGAAGATCTCAATCCAATTTTTAAACCATCTTCAGTTAGTTTAGATAAATGTTGTGGAGCTTCTACATCTATTCCTTCAAATTGAATATTATTATCTGAAATTTTAGCTTCAATAATATTCATTGGCGGATCATTAGAAATTTCAGCAACTTTTAATGAGTTTGGATTTTCAAATATTTCCTTTGCTGGACCAACTTGTAAGACTTTGCCTTCATCTAAAACAATAACTTCACCATTTAATTCCATAGTTTCCCTTGGATCAGTAGTTGAATAAATTAATATTGTTTCATCTGCTAACCCTTTAGAAAATAGGTTCTTAAACTCTTCTCTAAGTTGCTCTCTCAATTTATAGTCTAAATTTACTAATGGCTCATCTAGCAACAGTATTTTAGCGTTTTTGACTAAAGATCTTGCAAGCGAAACCCTTTGTTGCTGCCCTCCAGAAAGCTCTTGGATCTTTCTATTTTCATAACCTAACAAGCCTACAGATTTTAAAGCGTCCATTACTTTTTCTTTAATAATACTTTGATCTATTTTTCTTTGTTTTAAAGGAAAGGCTATGTTTTCAAAAACATTTAAATGAGGATAGTTTATGAATTGCTGATAAACCATTGCCACATTTCTTTCCCAGACAGGAATTTTTAAAAAGTTTTTACCATCAAATTCAATTTCACCACTATCTGGCGTTAAAAGACCAGCTATTGTTTTTAATAAAGTTGTCTTGCCAGATAATGTTCTTCCTAGAATTGTATATAGATTCCCTTCTTTAAAATTAAACGATACTTCGTTTAAATGATATTGATCATCAGGTTTGTATGATAAATTATTAGCAACTAAATCCATTACTTAATAGCTCCTGATAAATTTCCTTTTGATAAGTATCGCTCAACTATAAATGCAACAATAATTAACGGTGCTACTGAAACTAAAGCTGATGCAGATAAGCTCCACCAAGGAGTTACTGATGAATTTAATGCAACAATTTTAACAGGTAATAACTGTACCTCTGTAAATGTTAAAATAAAAGCAAAGAAAAAATCAATCCATCCAAAAATTATGCAAAACATTCCTGCTACAATTAAACCAGGTATTGAATTTGGTAAGACCACTTTTAAAAATGCTTGATAAGGGTTGCAACCATCAATCAGAGCTGTCTCGTCAATTTCTCTTGGAACTTTATTAAAAAAGTCGACCATAATCCAAACTGCTATTGGCATTAATAAAACAATATAAACAACAATTAGCCCGGTCAGACTATCTAATAAATTTATTGAACTTAAAAATAAAAAAAATGGAATTGACAAAACAATCGGCGGCATAATTCTTTGTGAGATAAAGAAAAAAGTAATATCATTATTTTTTACAAACCCTGCCTTAAATGTGTATCTTGATAATGCATAAGCAGACAATGTTCCAAGAATAATACTAATTAAACTTGCAGTACAAGTTACAAACAAACTATTAAAATATGGTTCAATTATATCTACTCCACCTTTGGCTGGAGATTTAATTAAAACCTTCCAACCTTCTAAGTTTGGCTCAAAATCAACCCATGGAATATATGTTACTCCTCCATTAACAGACTGAAAATCTTTGAAAGATGTTGTTAAAGCCCAAAGAAAAGGAGCAACTACAAATACTGTCCAAACAACAATAAAAAAATATTTCAAAAAGATATATAGTTTATTCATTGTTTATTCTTTTAATAAAACTTTAGTTAATACTTTTGCTATAATAGTTAGACTTATGATCATGATTATTAAGTAAGTAAATGACATCGACGCTGCATAACCCATCTGAAATTCTCTCAATCCTTTAATAAAGATATAAAAACTTGAAGTTTCGGTAGCAGTGCCTGGACCACCTGAGGTCAATACATAAACTGTATCCATAATCTTTGATGCCTCGATTAACCTTATAATTATTGCTCCAATTGAGATCGGGGCCATCAATGGAAATGTTACATAAATGAATTTTCTAACTGGACTAGCACCATCAATCGCAGCAGCCAAAAATGGTTCTTTAGGTAATGATAACAACCCTGCTAATAAAAGTAAAAACATGAATGGTGTCCATTGCCATACCTCAACTATAATTACTGTAAATTTTGCAATAACTGGATCTGTCAACCACTTGGGAGCTACACCAAAAACTGATAACAAATCATTTACCGGTCCTAAAGATTCATGAAAAAAAGTTCTCCAAATAACTGTCATGATCACTGGAGTTGTCATCATTGGAACTAAAAAAAGAACTCTAAAAAATCTTTTAAATTTAATATCTTTCCAAACCATATGTGCCAATGCAAAACCAATCACATATTGTAAGATAACTGTTGTGACTGATAAAAAACTTAATCTAAAAAATGACTCCCAAAATCTTGGGTCATCAGTGAATAATCTTATGTAATTTTCTAATCCTATGTAATCTAAACCAGGATTATAACTATTCCATCCTGATAAACTTAATCTAACTACGAAAATAATTGGAAAAATTAATATTCCTATCAACACAAATAAACCTGGAAACAGGAAGAAATATTTATGCTTAAAATTCATTTATATAAAAAGGATTATATTACTTTTATTATATGTGGCCATTTTAATTAATGGCCACATAAAGTATTTTATAATTATAGCTTGTTGTCTTCCATTTTAACACCAACAGCATAGGCATCTTGAACTGCTTTTTTACCTACTCTGCTTACAATTGCTTCCCACTCTTTAGCAACTTCGTCTAAAGCTTCTTGAGGAGATAATTGTCCTGCTAAAGCTTTTGAAGTTCCTGTGGCAACAGCACTTGTAAATTCAAATACACCTGGAACTCTTAGAGGGAAAACTCTGTTATTACTTTTTTCCATATCTAAAAGTGTTTGAGTGTAACTGTTAGCGATCTCTGGATCCCAACCCATACTATTAATATAAATGTTAGGGTCAAAGTCTGAGTTTTTAAATGGGTTAACACCAAATCTACCAATAGCTAAATCAGCTTGGTGGTTTGCACCATTAGAAAAGAAGCAAAGATAATCAAACGCCATATCTTTTACTTTACTTTTCTTAGCAACACCTACAGCCCAACCCCAAACAATGTAAGGAGCTTGGTTGTATTGGTTTTCCCAGCTATTTGTAACTCTGTTCCAAACTCTATCAGCGCCTGGAAGTGGAGCTGCACCAACTTTATTTTTAATTGGGCTATCATCTTGCATTGCTGCAATAAATGCATCGTCCCAAGAGAAACTAAATAAAGTTTGTCCACCACCAAATGATCCGATTTCATCACCTAGACCAAAGTTAGTTCCTCCTGGAGGAACATATTTAGTAGCTTCAACCCAATCAGTTAATGCTTCAACAAAACCTGGGTTATTGATGTTTGGTTTCATAGTTTCTAAATCAAAAAAGAAACCACCTGGAGTTCTAGGGTTTTTAGCATAAGCAACTGATCTGCTGAAAAAAGCTGCAAACATTAAGTCATCTTTTTTCATAACTTCAGCTGAACCATATTCTTTTTCACCATCTCCATCCCAATCCCAATCATTGAAATATTTAGCCATTTGAGCGTATTCTTTCCAAGTTCTTGGAACTCTTAACTCATTACCTGTGTCAGCTTTATATTTCTTCTGCATTTCTGGATTATCAATGACATCTTTTCTGTATTTTAGATAATGTCTGTCACCATCAACTGGGTATTGGTACATAGTTCCATCCCAAGATGATACACCCATGTGAGATTTTGTTACGTCTTTCATCTCAGGTGAGTTCATATACTTCTTAGGAACTGGTGCTAAATATCTTTTCCAGTCATTAATGAAGTTAGAAAATCCAAACACGACATCGTAAGGAGCTTGTCCAGCTTGGAAAGGAACCATTGCTTTTGAGTACAAATCACCTGCTGGTGTATGTGTAACTTCAACTTTTGCACCAGTTAATTTCTCAAACTGTTCAGCGTGTAAAGCTGTTGGCTCACCCATTACCGGTATTGCGTGAGTATTTATTTTAAGAGTTTTTCCTTTGTAATTTTTCTTAGACATCTTCTCATAAGAACAGTCACCAGGAATATCTCCTGTAGCTTTGATATGTGGAAACTGATCGCTCCACTTATCAGCATATGCCATAGGACTAAATATCATCAAACTTGATATTAAAGCCGTCAAGCAAGTTTTCATTATTTTCATTATTACCTCTCTCTTCCTTTACTTAATTACGGAACTAAAACAGCTCTTCCCTTAACCTTACCGTCGTTAAGATCATGGAGCGCTTTATTAGCATCGTCTAATTTATATTCTTGCATGGATAGCTTCACTTTTCCTCGATCAGCTAACTCCATCAATTCATATAACTCAGACCACGTTCCCACTAAATTACCTACGATTGTTTTTTCAGAAATAATTAAATCAACTGCTAATGATTTAATTTCTTCTCCGTAACCAACAATGTAGTAAAAACCACCATTAGAAGTCATTTGAATTCCCATGGCAGTAGATCCTTTTTCACCTACGAAATCGATAACAGCTTCTGAACCCTTTCCTTTAGTTAGTTCTTGAACTTTTTCAATTTCGTTTCCATCAATTAAAACTCCGTGATCACCACCGAGTTCCATTGCATGTTTTAAGGCTGTTTCAGATTTCTCAACAATAATAATGTCAGCTGCACACATCGCTTTCAAACATTGAATAGCAATATGTCCTAAACCTCCAGCACCAATTATCGTACAGCTTTGACCTGGCAATAAATGTCTAGTTGCCTTTTTAACAACTCTATAAGCTGTAAGACCTGCATCTGAAAAAGGTGCAACATCTTTAGGTGCTAAAACTTTTGGAAGTTTAATTAAATTTCTAACACTTGTTTTTAATAACTCTGAGTATCCACCTTCTTTAATACTTAATCCAGGAAATGCTCCAGCAGCAGCATGCATATCATTACCTCTTCTGCAGTCCAAACATGTACCACCTGTTCCTGAAATTAATGGATGTAAAATAACTGGATCACCTTTTTTAAAATCAGTTACGTCTTTACCAACGTCCTCTACCCATCCAGCATTTTCATGCCCCATTACACACGGTAATAAAGTTCCATCTGGATCTTGAATATGTTTCCATACTCCTTCAATAATATGTAAATCTGTTCTGCAAACTCCTGCAGCACCAATTTTAACAATTACATCTGATGCCTTCTCAATTTTTGGATCTGGCATTTCTTCGCCTGTAACCCAAACTTTTTCTTTCATTTCTGGGTCATACTTGTGCAAAACCTGTGCTTTCATCGTTTTCTCTCCCTTTTAATTTTAAAACCTTATTAAAAAATCGAAGTCCAATGGAGTCAATGCCGCTTTTAAGTGTCCAAATAGTTTACAAATACAACCTGTGGTTAGTTGTTGAACACTTTAATTTTATTTATCTTTCAAAAATGGGAAATTTATCTTCAACAAGTAAAGAATTTAAAAATATTCTAAAAAAAAGAGGAATGATGTCCTATGAGATGGGCAAAGAAATTTCTGATAGCTGGTCGAGGTGTATTGCTGAGGGGCTTAATCCGTTTCAAGATCCAAAACAAAGCGTCGTATCTTCAATTGAATTAAAGGAGATTAAAGAAAAAAATGATGCTCTTAGAAAAATAGTTATTCCTGAATTAGAACTTTTATACTCTCAAATTGCAGGTACTAATTTTATGGTCGCGTATTCAGACGAGAATGGTTTGGTGCTTGATACAATTTATGATAAAACTTGTCTTCAAACAGATGTAGGTAAAACTGTTATACCAGGATCTATTTGGGCTGAGAAAGTTTGTGGTACAAATGGTTTAGGATTATCCGTTGAATTAAAAAAACCAACAATAGTTTCTGGAAAAGAGCATTTTTTTATAGCACATGAAAATATATCTTGTTTCGCAAGTCCAATAATCAATTATGATGGTAAAACTATTGGAATTATAGATGCCTCAACTGACTATATGTCAAGAGAACAACACACTCTGGCTTTAGTGAAACTTGCAACTAGAAGTATCGAAACAAAGTTATTTTTAAAAAAATTTGAACATGAATTGATTTTATCTTTTCATCCTAGACAAGAGTATTTATCAACAACAAGTGTTGGGTTATTAGCTGTAAATGGAGATGGCTTAATCGTAGGTGCAAATTGCAATGCAAAAATAATGCTTAATGGATTGGTTGACCTAAAAAATGAAAATTTTAATAAAATTTTTACTAACTCATTTTCATCTATTGCATCAGATTTATTAAATAATAAGACATTAAAAATTACTGATCATTTGGGTTCATCAGTGTTTGTGGTTAAAAGTCAAATTTTTAAAGAAAACAAATTTATTGAAGCAAAAACAGAAAAGAAAATATCTGCATGTAAAAATTGTGAAGATACTAAAATTAAAAGAGAAAAATGTGTTTTGATTAGATCAACATTTAACGAAACAAATAATATTTCTGCTGCATCAAGAAAATTGGGCGTTTCAAGAACAACAATTTATAAACACTTACAGTAGATCAAATTAATCGATAGGATAGTCCCAAGCACTGCCACCTATAACTTTGGAAATAGCTGAAAAATCTTTAGTATCGTTTCCATCTTTGCAAAATTGGTCATAAATTTCTAAAGCCATTTTTCCTAATGGTGTTTCTGCATTCACACTCTTGGCACAATCATTTGCAAGTTTAAGATCTTTATTCATCATTCCTGCAGAGAAACCTGGGCGATAATTATTATTAGAAGGTGTACCATCAATTAAACCAGGTAAAGGAGGATACACTGAAATTGGCCAACTGTTACCAGATGCATTTTTCATAATTTCATGAACTTTTTTAATATCTATGTTTAATCTTTTTGCTAACATTAATGACTCTGAAGCAGCAATCATTGCAATACCTAAAGCCATGTTGTTACAAATTTTGGCACCATTACCACTACCTAAATCACCTGCATGAAATATATTTTTTCCCATAATTCTTAATAAAGGAAGCGCTTTTTCAAATGCTTTTTTCGATCCACCAACCATTATATTTAAAGTTGCTTTTTGGGCTCCCATTACTCCACCACTAACTGGTGCATCAATCATTTCTATTCCTATTTCTGAAGCTTTTTTTCCAATTTCAATAGAAGTTTGAATATCAATTGTTGAACAATCAATTAGCAAACAATTTTTTGATACTTTATTTATTATTCCATTATCTCCTAAATAAACTTCCTTAGAATGCTTACCCTCTGGAAGCATGGTTATAACTGTTTCTACATCATGTGTAATTAGGTCATCTAAATTTTCAATTGTCTTAAGATTTTTATCTTTTGCAATCTCAAGCATTTTTTTTGAAACATCAAAAACTTTTACAGATTTTCCTGCCTTCATTAAATTTTCAGCCATTGGACAACCCATGTTGCCAACACCAATGAAAGCTATTGATTGAGACATTTTAATTTACTTTATTGATACAGTTTCCAGTTCTAAAAAACTCATCTAGATTATCAACTGCTAAATTTCCCATTGCAATTCTTGTATCTTTTGTTGCACTCCCCAGATGAGGTAAAACAAAAGCACTTGGAATTTTTAAATAACCAGGATTTAAATTTGGTTCATTTTTATAAACATCTAATCCTGCTGCATAAATTTTTCTTCTATTCAATGCATCAATTAAAGCTTCATCATCAACTATATCGCCTCTTGCAACATTAGTTATGACAGCACCTTTAGGAAAATACTCAACAGTCTCTTTATTAATTAAGTTCTCTGTTTCTTTTGTGGCTGGACAACAAATTGATAAAACATCTGAGACTGAAAAAAGACTTTTTATACTGTCATGATATGTTGCACCTTGTTCTTTATCTTCACTTAATTTTGAACGATTATGATAATGAATAACCATACCTAAAGATTTTGCGATTTTTGCAATTTTTTGGCCAATACGACCCATACCTAAAATTCCTAATCTTGTTCCCGTTAATTGTTTTCCAATTAAATAATCAGCAGACCATTTCCATCCACCTTCTTTTGCAGACTCAATTCCTTCGGAAGCTCTTCTACATGCTCCTAAAATTAATAAAATTCCAATTTCTGCTGTTGCATCTGATAAAACTTCTGGTGTATTTGTTACTGCTATGCCTCTATTTTTTGCTGCCTCTAAATCAATGTTTCCAAATCCAACTGCAAAATTAGAGATAATTTTTACTGAGTTTGGTAATTGATTAATAGTTTCTGCATCTAATTTTTCAGTTAATGATGATAAAATTCCATCACATCCTTCACTCATTTCTATTATTTTTTTTTGAGAATAAAGTTCATCATTAGTATTAAACTTCGCATCAAATAATTTAGAAGCTTTATCTTCACTTTCTCTTATTAAACGTCTTGTAATTAAAACTTTTTTCATAAATCCTATTTTAAAATTTCAGGTTTTGGTCCGCCTGTGTACCAATCTAAAACTTCAATTGTATGTAATATAGGAACTTTAGTACCATGAGAAATTTGGGTAATACAACCAATATTTCCCGTAGAAATAAAATCAGGATTTAAACTCTCTATATTATTAACTTTTTTCTCTAATAATTGTTTTGCAATTTTTGATTGTAAGATGTTGTAAGTTCCTGCTGATCCACAACATATATGTCCCTCTGGTATTTCCATTATTTCATTATTAGTTTTTTCAAGTAAAGATATTGGTTGAGCATGAACTTTTTGCCCATGCTGCATTGAGCATGCAGAGTGATATGCAACCTTATATTTTTTTCCTTTTGATTTTATATCTAATTTTAAACTATCAAAAATATATTCAGATATATCCCTTGTTAAATCAGATATCACTTTAGCTTTTTTACTAAGCTCTTTATCATCTCTAAAAATAAATCCATAATCTTTCATAGTCGTTCCACAGCCTGATGTGTTTGATAAAATTGCATCTAAATTACCTTTTTGATGCTCCTCATACCAAGTATTAATATTATTTTTAAAATCTTGATGAGCATCTTCCTCTTTTCCTAAATGATGATTTAATGATCCGCAGCAACGAATTTTTTTTGGAACAACTACCTCAACACCATGCCTATTTAATAATCTTATTGTTGCTTCATTTATTTGAGGAGATATTTCTTTTTGTACACAACCAGTCAATAATGCTACCCTTGCAACTTTCTTTTTACCTGAAGCTTTATAAACTTCTTTAATTGGCAAATTTTTTTTTGGAAAACTACTTGGCATCAAATTGATCATATCTTTAATCCTTGAAGGCATTAAAAATTTAAAAGGTTTACTTAATTTAACTAAAAAACTTGATAGTCTGAAAACTTTAGTGTTTGGAAGGGTAATAGATAAAAAATATCTAATTAATTTATCAAAAGTAGATCTTTCATAATTTTTTTCGATATATTTTTTTCCATGATCAATTAGATGCATGTAATTAACACCAGCTGGACATGTAGTCATACAGCTGTAGCATGAAAGACATCTGTCTATATGTTTAACAACTTTTTCAGTTGGCTTTTTATTATTTTCCAACATATCTTTAATTAAATAAATTCTCCCTCTAGGGCCATCTAATTCGTCTCCTAAAATTCCATACGTAGGACACGTTGCGTTACACATTCCACAATGAACACATTTTTTAAATATTTTTTCAGAAGACTGATTGTCTTTATCTTTAAGTTGAGTTTCTGTGAAATTTGTTTGCATTAAAAGTCCTTATACATTTTTCCAGGATTAAATAATCCTCTAGGGTCAAAACTTTCTTTGATTTTTTTTGTTATCATTAACTTTGTGTCATCAATCGTAAATAATTTTTCTGTAAATTCAAAATCCTCGGATTTTTTAATTATTGTTACATATCCGTCATTTTGAATTATTGTATTTTTTACTTCTTTTATATTTTGATCACCAGGTACCTCAATCCAAAATAATGCCCCAGACCAATCAATAAAATATCTGTATTTATTTTTGAGAAAACTCATCATTTTTTCAGACTTTGAAGGAGGCACAACTGCTCTTAAA
>NZ_JBNAIL010000023.1:0-5517 GCF_052048195.1 Candidatus Pelagibacter sp. HIMB123
ATTTATACTTTTCCAAAAAAGATCGGATTGATAAATATCTAAATTTGATGTTTTGTATTTTTTTAAATCCATTTCGTTTGAAATATCCTTAATTCTTTCCTTAATAGAATTTTGATCCCCTTCAATTCTAAATGCAAAAAAAGCACCCTCTTGATCTAAATCATTTAATTTAAATGCTTTACTTTTATTTGGTGTGAATTTTTTAGATTTGGGTTCATCTGGTACAAACACTGCACCTGATATTTCATTACTAGAACTCAAAACCATATTAAATAAGTCTGAAATTATTTTTGGATCTTTCTCATAAATAATAATTGTATTTTGAGATGGTTTTTTTGCTGAGATTTTTAAAGTGACTTCCGTAAGAGCAACCAATGTTCCAAAAGAACCGCTAACTAGTTTAGATAAATCATATCCAGTCACATTTTTAACAACTGTGCCTCCTGATTTAATTATGTCGCCCTTTCCATTGACCCCTCTAAAACCTAAAATAAAATCTCTTACACTACCTACTTTAAATCTTCTTGAGCCTGCAAAATTGCAAGAAACACATCCGCCAGCTGTCCCTTTATTTGATTTTCCTTCTTTAAGGTAACCAAAATCAGTTGGCTCAAATGAAAGTTCTTGATTATTTTTTTCTAAAATATTTTCTATATCTTTTATCAGTGTTCCTGGTTTGACCTTTATATACAGCTCCTCAGGAAGATATTCGATTACTCCAGATAAACTTGAAAAATCTAAGCTCTTTGCCGCTTGAACATTATATCCAATAAATTTTTTACTATTACTTCCGTGGATATCAATTGGAAATTTTTTTTTATAAGCTTCTTTGATTAGTTCTGAAACCTCTAACTCACTTGTGGGTGACAGATGATTAGAATCTTGGAAGATCTGGGAATTTTTCTTCTCCTCTGTGAACATGAACTCTTCCTTCCTCCGCACATTTTCTTAATATTGGATAAACTTTTCCAGGATTTAAAAGATTTTTTTCATCTAATGACATTTTAATATTTATTTGTTGCTGAATATCATTGTCATTAAATGCTTCACACATTAACTCTCTTTTTTCAATTCCTATCCCATGTTCACCAGACAATGCTCCACCCATTCTGACACAAGCTTTGAGAATTTCAGCACCAAATTCCTCTGTTCTTCTAAGTTCCTCTTTATTGCTTCCATCAAAAAGAATTAATGGATGTAAATTACCATCTCCAGCATGAAAACCATTTGCTACTCCCAAATTATATTTCTTTGATAATCTACTTATCTCTTTAAGAATTTCTGAAAGCTTTCCTCTCGGAATTGTTCCATCCATACAATAATAATCAGGTGCCATTGCTCCACATGCGGGAAAAGCTGCTTTTCTTCCTGACCAAAATCCTAATCTTTCTTTTTCATTTTTACTTAACTTAAAGCTATTTGATTTATTTTTTTCTGCTATTTGTTTTATTTGTTTAAACAATTCTTCCACCTCAGATTTAGTTCCATCAAGTTCAACAATCATTAAAACTTCGGCATCCATGGGATAACCTGCATGAACAAATTTCTCTGTTGCATCAATTAAAGCTTTATCCATTATTTCCATACCTGCTGGTGTAATTCCATTTGAAATAATATCTGTTACACAATTCCCTCCGTCTTCAATTGTTGGAAAACCAATTAAAGCAGCTTTAACAGTTTGTGGATTTTTTAAAATTTTAACTGTCACTTCTGTAATCACACCTAACAATCCTTCAGATCCACAGATTAGTCCTAATAAATCGTATCCCTCTTGATCTAAAGTTTTTCCACCTATTCTACAAATAGTTCCATCCATCATAACCATCTCAACTCCTAAAATGTTATTTGTTGTGGTTCCGTATTTTAATGAATGAACGCCCCCAGAGTTTTCAGCAACATTTCCACCTATTGAGCAAGCTAACTGACTTGAAGGATCTGGGGCATAGTAATATCCCTTATGCTTAACTGCATGAGTAATTGATAAATTTGTAACACCCGGTTGAGTAACAACACACTTGTTATCAAAATCTATATCTAAAATTTTATTAAATTTTCCAAGTCCTAATAAAATTGCATCATTTAATGGAAGAGCTCCACCTGAAAGACCAGTTCCTGCTCCTCTTGGAATAACTTTAATATTTTCTCTATGGCAAAACTTTAATATCTCACTTACTTCCTGAGTATTTTCAGGTAGTACAACGGCTAAAGGTAAATTTTTGTAAGCAGCTAGTGCATCTGTTTCGTAAGGTCTTATTTCATCTAATTCACTTAAAACATTTTTTTTATCGGTAAATTGTTTAAGATTATTTACAATTAAGTCTTTTTTACTGACTATTGTTCTATCAACTTTTGGCAAAGCTATTTCAGACATAGCTTAGCCTAGCATTTTTTTGATATTTTCCAATGCGTTAGAAATGTTATCTCGAGAGGCTGCAAAGCTAAATCTGACGTAATCTTTACATGTTTTACCAAAAGCAGTACCCGGAACTATAGCAACACCTGCTTCATGCATAGCTCTTTTACAGAATTCACTTCCATCCATTCCAGTTCCAATAACTTTAGGAAATGCATAAAATGCTCCACCTGGTAAACTACATTCTACACCTGGTAAGCTATTCAAACCTTCATGAATTAATTTTCTTCTCAATGTAAATTTTTCCATCATCTCGTTAATTGAATCATCAGGTCCATCTAAAGCTGCAATACCTGCAAACTGTGCTGCTGCATTTACACATGAAACACTATTGATTAATAATTTATTTACATGCTCAACTAAATTCTCTGGCCAAAAACTCCAACCAAGTCTCCAACCCGTCATAGAATAAGCTTTACTCCAGCCTTCTAACACAATTAATCTTTCTCTTAATTCAGGATAATTAAAAAATGTAGGCATTTCTTTTCCATCAAAAATTTGTCTACTATAAATTTCATCACTTAAAATAGTTACGTGAGGATGTTTTTTTAAACCTTCAGCTAACTTATCTATTTCTGGTTTTTCTACAAAACTTCCTGTTGGGTTGTTTGGATTGATTAAAATTAACAATCTAGTTTTATCAGTAATTAAAGATAAAATTTTATCTGCACTAAATTTAAGATCTTTATCTTCTGTTAAATCATAAGGAACTGATGTTGAGCCAGTATAATTAATCATAGACTCATAAATTGGGAAAGCAGGTGTTGGATGAATAATTTCAACTCCAGGCTCACCAAAACATTGTATTGCATAATGCATCGTTGGTTTTCCACCTGGCATAATTATAATTCTTTCAGGATCTACTTCTGCACTGTAACGTTTTTTTATCCATCTAGTTACTGCTTGTCTGCATTCTAAAATTCCATTTGAAAGAACATATCCATGATGACCGTCATCTAAAGCTTTTTTAGCTGCATCAACAACATGTTTTGGAGTTTTAAAATCAGGTTGACCTAATCCTAAATGAATCATTGGTTTGCCTTGTGC
Source organism: Candidatus Pelagibacter sp. HIMB123 (assembly GCF_052048195.1). Lineage (NCBI taxonomy): Bacteria > Pseudomonadati > Pseudomonadota > Alphaproteobacteria > Candidatus Pelagibacterales > Candidatus Pelagibacteraceae > Candidatus Pelagibacter > Candidatus Pelagibacter sp. HIMB123. The sequence goes on from NZ_JBNAIL010000023.1 coordinate 3,461, forward strand.
TTCAAGTTTTTTTGCTTCAGCTAAAACTGAAAAGGCACTTTCTGTTCCAAGTCTGCTTAAAGATTTTGCTAGTTCCATAATTAAAATTTTAAATTAAAGTTGGCAAACTAAACGAAAAATAGGTCTTTGTCTATTTAGATAAAATAATTAATTTTATTAATTAATTGTTAAATCTCCTTTATTTTAGTCTCTATATATTATTTTTGACGCATCAAAATCTTTAACAGACTTACAGCCCATTAAAATCATGTTTCTTCTAATTTCTTTTTGCATGTTTTCTAAAAGTCTTTCAACACCTTTTTGTCCACCGGCACCTAAGCTAAAAAGAAATGCTTTTCCAAAACTACATGCTGTTGCTCCTGCGGCTAAAGCTTTGAGAACATGTGTTCCTCTTCTTACACCACCATCAAGAATAATTTCTAATTTATCACCAACTGCATCTGAAATTGCTTTAACTTGATCAAATGGAGATCTTGATCCATCAAGTTGTCTTCCTCCATGATTTGAAATCATAATTGCTGTACAACCAATATCTATTGCTCTTTTAGCATCTTCTACTGACATTACGCCTTTTAATGCCATAGGCTTATTCCATTTTTTAATACAATATTCTGCATCTTTCCAATTCATTGCTGGATCATATTGTTCATTAATATAATCCATAACTGATTTTGCAATATTAGTACCTTTATCAGTTTTGTTTTTAATATTTGCTAATTCAAATTTTTTATTTGTAAAGTATTTGAAAACCCATCCAGGTCTCATTGCAAAACTCAATAAACTATCGAAAGTAAATTTAGGTGGTGTAGTAAAACCTGTTCTATGATCTCTTTCTCGGTTTCCAGCAACTAGCGTATCTACAGTAATGCACATTCCATCAAAATTTGCTCTACTGCATCTTTCAATCAAATCATCAGTAATTGATTTGTCTTTGTGAATATAAAGTTGAAAAAGTTTTGGCCCACTAGAAACATTAGCAACCTCTTCAATTGAAAAAGATGCCATTGTGGACATGCTATAAATTGTATCAAACTTCTCTGCAGCTCTTGCAGAAGCTTTATCACCCTCAGGGTCATACAAACTTTGCATTGCCGTAGGAGATAAAAATAACGGCATACTGATTTTTCTACCAAAAACAGTGGTAGATAAATCTGGCTCGCCAACACTATTAAGAATATTAGGAACTAAATCACAATCATTAAAAGCATCTGTATTTCTATTTAATGTAACTTCGTCATCTGCTCCACCATCAATATAATGAAAAATAGGAGCGGGTAATTTCTTTTTTGCTAATTTTCTAAAATCTTCAAAATTATAACAGTCATTGATATTCATTATGTTTCTTTATTAAAAGCTTTTAAAGAGATTAAACATATAACTATTTGCCCCAGGATTTTTATCTCCTAGACTTGCATTAGATATATGATTGTAGGAAAAACCTAATTCACTTGTTTTTGACAGATCAAGTGAAATTTGTAACTCACTTTTAAATTCAATTAAATGGCCTAAATCTTTACCATCTCCCTCATGATATATTCCTGGTGTAAAGCTGGGAGTTAAATTTAATGCCCCTAATTTATATTGGGCTTGAACACCTGTATAAATATATCCTGCATTATCAGCTGTAAATAAAAATCCAGTTATAGGAGAAAGATTTCCTAAAAAAGTATCTCTATTTAAATTCTCATTCTGATGTTGAAAACCAATTAAATTTGATTTTTTTCCATCATCACTAAAATCAAACATTCCTGTGTAAACACTAAATTCTGTATTTTGATCTTTTAAAACTTTTTCCTCTGCAATTGAAGAAAATGCGAATGTGATCATTAACAGACTGATTAAAAATTTTTTTAATTTCATCACTAATTAATTTATTTTTTAACTATAAAGCTTTTATAGATTATTGCACCTCCGATTAAAAATATCAATATCGGCAATAACCAAAGAATATATGTATTTTTATTTAAACCAGGATCGTAAAGTATCCATTCTCCATATTTAGTTTTAAAATATTCATAAATTTGATCTTCAGAAAGACCTTCTTGAAGCTTTTTATC
>NZ_JBNAIL010000024.1:0-22466 GCF_052048195.1 Candidatus Pelagibacter sp. HIMB123
AAATGGTTTCGGCAAATAATCATCAGCACCAATCTCTAACCCCTCAACTCTTTCACTTGCTTCACCTTTGGCAGTGAGAAGTATAACTGGTGTATCTAATTTTTTTTTATTTTCTTTTAAAAATTCAAGTCCACTTTTACCAGGCATCATGATATCCAAAACTATTAAATCAAACTTAATTATTTTTATTTTCTCTGATGCATTTTCTGCATTTTCAGCAGTAGTGACTAAAAATTTATTTTCATTTAAATACTTTTTTACAAGAGATCTAATTCCATCATCATCATCAACCACTAGTATATGTGCAATAAACTTATCCATTAATTATTTTACTTAGTACATTATCAAAATTAATAACTTCTTCAGAACTTGAATTTAATAAAGCATTATAAATTCTCTTTTTTTGTAAATTGAAAATTTCATTAAAAATTTTTTTACCTTTATCATTAAGAAAAACATGCTTTACTCTAGTATCTTGGTCATCTTTTTTAAAAATGACTATTTCGAGTTTAATCAAATCTTTGAGAACACGATTTAAGCTTTGTTTTGTGACTTTTAATCTCTTAAGCAGCTCAGAAATTGAGATCCCCTCATACATTGACAACAAATGAATTACTTTATGGTGTGCTAAACCAATTGAATATCTATCTAATATTTTTTTAGAGTCAGAAAAGGTTTCTCTATAGCTTACGAATAGTTTTTCAATTAGATCTTTAAGTTGGTCATCTTTTAAATATAAAAGTTCTTTCATAAAAGGTAAGTTATATTGACATATTAAAGATACAAAGATATTTTTCAGTTATAAATTAAAAAAATTTTCACACATGATACCTTACGACAAGCGATCTGGAAAAATATGGTACAACAACGAATTAGTTGATTGGGCTGATGTTAAACTACATGTTTTAAGCCATGGTATGCACTACGCTAGTTGTGTATTTGAGGGTGAGAGAGTTTATGATGGTTCAATTTTCAAATTAGAAGAGCACACAGCTAGATTTTTTCATTCTGCAAGAAGAATGGGTTTTGAAATTCCATATACTGAGGAAGAAATCAATAATGCATCTAATAAAATTATAGCAACTCAAAAAGTAGAAAATGGTTATGTAAGACCTGTTGCTTGGAGGGGTAGTGAGATGATGGCTATTTCTGCACAACAAACAAAAATACATGTTGCGATTGCAACATGGGAATGGGGATCATATTTTGATCCCAAACTAAAAGTAGAGGGAATAAGATTAAATATTTCAAATTGGAGAAGGCCAGCACCTAATACAATCCCATGGGATACAAAAGCATCAGGTCTTTATATGATTTGTACTCTCTCAAAACATGAGGCAGAAAAGCAAGGATATACAGATTCTCTAATGCTTGATCACGAAGGGAATATTGCTGAAGCAACTGGAGCAAATATTTTTTTCAAAGATAAAAATGGAGAAATTCACACTCCAATACCAGACTCTTTTTTAGATGGTATTACAAGAAGGACTGTAATTGGAATTGCAAAATCAAAAAATATAAAAGTACATGAAAGAAAAATTAGTCCAACCGAATTACCTAATTTTGTTGGATGTTTTTTAACTGGAACAGCAGCAGAGGTAACTCCAGTATCTTGTATTGCTGAAAATCAGTTTAAAGTTTGTGATACTATTATTGATTTAAATGAAAGTTATCAGGCATTAGTTAGGAAGAAAAAAGCAGCCTAGTCTTTACTGTCTTCAGACATAGCGTGATCAATACCTTTTCGCATATAATGATATGCAGTAAAAAGTGTTAAAGCAGCGGATAACCACAAAAGAATTATACCTATAGTTTGAGCATTATAATCTTGGAAATTAATTATTTTATTTCCAGTATCTCCAGACAATAAAAGAGCAATGGATACCATTTGTAATACTGTTTTAAGTTTAGCAAGGTTTGAAACAGGAAGTTTTATTTTTCCCTTTGCTAAAAATTCTCTTAAACCTGAAATTAAAATTTCTCTTGTAAGAATTATTATTGCTGCAACTACTTCATAATTTCTGATTGTTCCATCCATAACCAGAAGTATTAATGCTGTAGCAACAATGATTTTATCAGCTATAGGATCTAATAATTCACCCAGTTTTGATTCTACTCCAAACATTCTAGCCAACATACCATCCAAGAAGTCCGTAAATGATGCAATAATAAATAATATTAAAGCAGTAAGATCACCATAAAATCCTGGAAGATAAAAGGCTAAAACAAAAAAAGGAACAATTATTATTCGCCCTATAGTTAATATGTTTGGAATTTTTTTTAACATAATTATTCGTGAAAAAAGTTATATATCCTTTTTGCTACTTTTTCTTCAACACCTTCTACAGATTTTATTTCATCTAAGCTAGCAGACTCAACCGATCTTGCAGATCCAAAATGGTTCAATAAAGCCCTTTTTCTTATGGCCCCAATCCCCTCTATTTGATCTAACAGAGATTTGCTTATACCTTTTTTTCTCTTTGCTCTGTGAGCGCTTATGGCAAATCTATGTGATTCATCTCTTATTCTTTGAAGAAAAAATAGGGTAGGGTCATTTCTAGTGAATTTATATTCTTTGCCATCGTGAAAGAAAGTTTCATTTCCACTATTTCTAAATTTACCTTTTGCTATTGCAATAATTGGAATGTCGTGAAGCCCTAATTCATTAAGGCTCTCTCTAGCGACTGAATATTGACCTTTTCCTCCATCTACTAGAACCAAATCAGGAAAAGCAAGGTAATTATCTTTTTCTTGAACTGCTCTTTTGAACCTTCTATTTAATACCTCTCTCATCATTCCATAATCATCTTGCTCATTTTTTTTATGCTTAATATTAAATTTTCTATATCTTTTTTTGATAAAGCCTTCATCGCCGTAGGCTATTAAAGCGCCAACACTATTTGTGCCTTGAATATGACTATTATCATAAACCTCGATTAAATTTATATTGGTTTCTAAATTAAATTTTTTAGCTACTGCATCGAACAATTCTTTATTATTCTGACTTTCATAAAGTTTTCTATTTAGACTATCCTTTGCGTTTTTAATTGCTTGATTAATTACTTTTAGTTTTGATCCTTTTTTCGCAACTGAAATATTTATTTGTTTACCTTCTTTTTGTGTCAGTGTTTTTTCAATTAGTGCTTTTTCCTTTATTTCTTCTGAAAGGATAACCGATGAAGGAACACTTTTATTTTCATAAAATTGAGAAACAAATGAATTCAGGATTTCACTAAACTTTTCATCTGGATCGTGTTTAGGGAAAAAAGCTTGATTGCCCCAATTTTGTTTTGATCTATAAAAAAATACTTGAATACAAGTTTTTCCAGATTCTTTATATCCAGCAATAACATCTGCCTCAACTAAGTTTGCTTCATTAATTCTCTGTGAAGATTGAATGATGTTTAGTGCTTTAATTCTATCTCTTAAAATTACAGCTTTTTCAAAATCAAGATCCTCACTTGCTTTTTCCATTTGGTTAGAAAGATTTTTTTGAATTTTCCTAGATTTGCCTGAAACAAATTCAATAGCATCTTCTACTGTTTGATTGTATTCCTCTTTTTTTACATATCCTACACAAGGTCCAGAACATCTTTTTATTTGATATAAAATACAAGGTCTTTCTCTGTTTTTGAAAACGGTGTCATCACAAACTCTTAAATGAAAAATTTTTTGTATCATTTTAATTGTCCAATTAGCTGAACCAGCAGAGGCAAAAGGTCCAAAGTAAAAACCTTCTTTTGTTTTTTTTCCTCTATGTCTTTTTATTTGAGGCCATTTATCTTTATTACCAATAAATATAAATGGAAATGACTTATCATCACGTAAAAGGATATTAAATTTTGGTTTATGTTTTTTAATTAAATTTGCTTCTAGTAATAAAGCTTCACTTTCATTAGATGTTGTTGTTATCTCTAATTTTCTTGTTTGAGACAACATTCGTTCAGTTCTAATTATATGATTTTTTTCTGCAACATAACTCTTTAATCTATTCGGTAAATTTTTTGCTTTACCTACATAAAGAATTTCATTCTTTTCATTAAGCATTCTGTATATGCCTGGAAGTTTTGGGACTAGAGGTAGCTCTTTTTTAATTACTTCTTTTCCTATTTCAGAGCTTATCATGGCTTCTCTTTTTGGTAATTTGAATACCAACAGATGAACACTGTTTTAAAATTTCTAATTTTTCAATTTTCAACATTATTTTAGCAATCCTTTTGTCTTTAAATAATTCGTCAAAAACAGCTTCTGCTAAAGTTTCTAGGAAATTATAATGTTTCTTTTTTACAAGTTTCGTAATTAATTTTACTATAGTTCCATAATTAACAATGGATTTGATATCTTTATCGCTTGAAGGTTTTTTGTCTTCATAGTCTATTTCAAGACTAAATTTAACTTTTTGTGGTTTTTCTTTTTCAAAATCGTAATAACCAAGTTTTAAATCCAAGATTAATTCGTTAATTAGGATTTTCTTCTCATAATTAAATAAACTTTTATTTTTATCTATTTTGACAATTTTTAAATTGTTCTTTTTCATTCTTTACCCATTACATCTGGTGTTTGCCAGTTAAGATTTTGACCACTATCAATAGCCAAAACTTGACCAGTAATAGATATATTTTTAATAAAAAAGTCAACAGCATTACATATTTGTTCCACATCAACTTGTCTTTTAAGAGGTGTTGCTAAATATTGCTTTTTGAAATGTTTTTCAGACTGTCTTTGATTTTTTATAGTGGGCCCAGGTGCAATTGCGTTTACTCTTATATTTGGAGCTAAACTCATAGCGCTAGTTTTTGTTAAAGTATACAAACCAGTTTTGCTAAGAGTGTATGAAAAAAAGTAAGGAGTTAATTTGAACACTCTTTGATCAATAATATTTATAATATTATTATTTTTGCCTTTAACATTTTTAGCAAATTCTTTCGTCAATAGTGCAGGCGCTCTTAAATTGGTTCTTAAATGATTACTCCAACTATCCAATGAAAAATTTTCTAATTTATCATTTTCAAATAAGGAGGCATTGTTAACAAGACAATCAAAATTTTTTAGTTTTGATTTTGCAAATTTAATTATTTTTTTTATATCAGTTTCTTTGCTTAAATCACCTTTAACTAAGTATACTTTTGTACCTTTGCTAGATAACTCTTTTTTTAATTTTTCTGCTTTTAATTTTGATTTATTGTAATGGATTAAGATTTCAATATTTGGACCAGATAACTTTCTGGCAATTGCAGCACCCATTCTAGTAGCTCCACCAGTAATAATTATTTTCCGTGCTTCCATTTCTTATCTCTTTTTTTTGTAACTTTAGTTCCTGGCATACCCATAGTTGATCTACCTTTTGGATAAAGCTTATTTTTTACGTCATACTGCCTTATTTTTGGATTTAATGTAATTTCTAATTCAGTGCTTTCTAATTTTCTTATCTCATCTCGTATTTTAGCAGCTTCTTCAAACTCTAAATTAGATGCTGACTCTTTCATTTTTTTATCTAGGGCTTTAAGGTGTTTTTTAAGATTTCCTCCGACATTAGACCCTTCGCTTACTTTAACATAGTCTTTTTCATAAACACTCTCTAGAATATCACTGATTTCTTTTTTTACCGATTTTGCATCTATCTTGTGTTTCTTATTGTAAGCTAACTGAATTTTTCTTCTTCGATCAGTTTCTGCAATTGCTTTTTTTATACTTTTCGTCTCCTTGTCTGCATATAAAACTACTTTACCATCAACATTTCTAGCTGCTCTTCCTATAGTTTGAATTAAAGATGTTTCAGATCTTAAAAAACCTTCTTTATCAGCATCTAAAATTCCAACTAAAGCACATTCAGGAATATCTAATCCCTCCCTTAATAAGTTAATTCCAACTAAAACATCAAATACACCCATTCTTAGATCTCTCATGATTTCAATTCTTTCTAATGTATCAATATCTGAGTGTAGATATCTTACTTTAATTCCATTCTCATGAAGATATTCAGTTAAATCTTCAGCCATTTTTTTGGTTAGTGTTGTGACTAATACTCTATGATTATTTTCAATTACTTTTTTACATTCATGCATTAAATCGTCGACTTGATTTTTGGCTGGTCGTATTTCTACGACTGGATCTATAAGACCAGTTGGTCTGATAACTTGATCAATGAATTTCCCTTTAGTTTGCTCTAGTTCCCATGGACCAGGTGTTGCTGAAACGAAAACAGTTTGGGTTCTCATTAAGTCCCATTCTTCAAATTTTAATGGTCTATTATCCATGCATGAAGGAAGTCTAAAACCGTATTCTGCTAAAGTACTTTTTCTTGATCTATCACCTTTATACATTCCATTTAGCTGAGGAACTGTAACGTGACACTCATCTACAAATATTAAAGTGTTATCTGGAAAGTATTCAAAAAGAGTAGGTGGGGGCTCTCCAGGTTTTCTTCCTGACAAAAATCTTGAATAGTTTTCAATGCCAGCACAAGAACCAGTGGCTTCAATCATTTCAAGATCAAATTTAGTTCTTTCTTCTAATCTCTGTGCTTCTAATAATTTATTTTCAGCACGGTGTTTTTTTAGAGTTACTTTTAATTCTTTTTTTATATTAATTACCGCTTGTTCAATTGTAGGTTTTGGGGTGATGTAGTGACTATTTGCATAAACTTTTACTAAACTTAATTCTCTTACTTTATCACCAGTTAACGGATCAAACTCTTCTATCTGTTCAAGCTTATCTCCGAATAAACATAATCTCCAAGCTCTGTCTTCTAAGTGTGATGGAAAAATTTCTAAGTATTCTCCTCTTGCTCTAAATGTTCCTCTATAAAAATTTTGATCATTACGTTTATATTGAAGAGCTACTAAAGACTTAATTATTTCTTCTCTATTATAATCATAATTTTTTTGAAGAGTTAGTGTCATTTTACTGTACGCTTCAACTGAACCTAATCCATAGATACACGAAACACTTGCTACAATTAAAACATCATCTCTTTCTAAAAGAGATCTAGTCGCTGAGTGCCTCATTCTATCAATTTGTTCATTTATAGAGGCTTCTTTCTCTATGTATGTGTCTGATCTTGGGACGTAAGCCTCAGGAGTATAATAGTCATAGTATGAGACGAAATATTCAACAGCATTGTCAGGAAAAAAGGTTTTCATTTCCCCATAAAGTTGAGCAGCAAGAGTTTTGTTTGGAGCTAAAATCAAGGCAGGTCTATTGGTAGCCTCAATAACTTTAGCCATGGTAAAAGTTTTTCCAGATCCTGTCACACCAAGTAAAACTTGATTAAATTGATCTTTGTTAGCACCATTTACTAATTTTTTTATAGCTTCGGGCTGATCACCAGCAGGTTTAAAATCAGATTTAATTTTGAATTTTTTTCCACCTTCTAGTTTTCCACCTATTTTAGGATTTTTACTCTGAATATCTGTAATTAAATCTTGATAAGTATTTTCCATATATTAAACAACGTAGTAGAATTTATTTATATTTCAATGAGCATAATATCAGACAGTTTAAAGAAGATTAAACCATCACCTACTATTGCTGTTACTCAAAAAGCAAGAGAATTAAAAGCTGCTGGAAAAGATGTTATTGGATTAGGTGCGGGGGAGCCAGATTTTGATACTCCAGATAATATTAAGCAAGCAGCTATAAAAGCTATTAATGATGGTGATACAAAATACACGGCAGTAGATGGTACGCCAGCATTGAAAAAAGCGATTGTAGAAAAATTTAAAAAAGAAAATAATTTAGATTATACAACTGATCAAATTACAGTTGGTGCTGGTGGTAAGCATGTAATTTATAATGCAATGATGGCCACATTAAACGAAGGTGATGAAGTTATAGTTCCTGCTCCTTATTGGGTTTCTTACCCCGATATGGTTTTATTAGCTGGAGGAAAACCAGTGATAATGGAATGTGATGAAAAACAAGGTTTTAAAATAAATCCAATTGATCTTGAAAAATTTATAACTCCAAAAACTAAATGGATTATTCTTAATTCTCCTTCAAATCCAACTGGAGCATGTTATTCAGAGCAAGATATAAAAGCAATCGCAGCCATCTTAGAAAAACATAATCATGTGTATATTTTGAGCGATGATATTTATGAGCACGTGACTTATGAGGGTTTTAAATTTTTTACAATTGCTCAAATTAATAGTTTAAAAGATAGAGTGCTTACAATGAATGGTGTAAGTAAAGCTTACTCAATGACAGGCTGGAGAATAGGTTATGCAGCTGGTCCAAAAGAGATCGTTAAAGCTATTGCTAAAATCCAATCACAATCGACAACTAATCCTTCCTCTATTAGTCAAGCTGCTGCAGTTGAGGCACTAAGTGGAACACAAGACTTTATTAAGGAAAGAGCAGACTCTTTTCAAGAGAGAAGAGATTTTGTAGTTAATGCTTTAAATTCGATAAATGGAATTGAATGCCTAAATCCAGATGGAGCGTTCTATGTATTTCCAAGTTGCAAAGGTTTAATGGGTAAAAAAGATCCAAATGGTAATGAAATTAAATCTGATACTGATTTTGTTCAATCATTATTAGAGAATAGTGAGATTGCTGTAGTCCAAGGTTCTGCATTTGGTTTAGAAGGTTTTTTCAGAATTTCTTATGCAACATCAATGGATAATCTTAAGAAAGCAATGGATAGAATAAAATCTTTTTGCGAAAGCCTTTCTTAAGAAGTGAAAACTGCAATACTATTTGGCTCAACTGGATTAGTTGGAAGACATGTTTTAAATCAACTTATTCAGAATGATAATTACTCTAAAATTAAAATATTTGTCCGTTCTTCAATTCAAATAAACAACTCAAAAATTAAAGTAATTCAGACTGATTTTAATAATTTAGAAAAATACAAAGATGAGATTGAAGGAGATGAATGTTTTTTTTGTATTGGTACAACAAAAAAAAATTCTCCTGACAAAAATGAATATCAAAGAATTGAATTAGATATTCCAAAACAAGTGGCTCAAATTGCAAAATCTAATAATATTAATTCTTATTTTTTTGTGTCTTCAGGATACGCAAATTCTAAAAGTTCAGCAGATTATTTAAAATATAAGGGTCTCGTAGAGGAAAAGATCTTAAGTTTAGGTTTTTCTAAAATAGGAATTATGAGACCCTCATTTATATTGGGCAATAGAAAAGAATTTAGATTGGGTGAGAAAATAGGAATAATAATTTTTAAGCTTCTCAACCCTTTATTAGTTGGACCATTAAAGAAAATGAGATCAATTCATTCAGAAACAATTGCAAAAGCAATGATTAAACTTGCGAATAATAATATTGATCAAAAAATCTTTGAGTCAGATCAAATTTCAGATTTAGTAAAATAAATTTATTTTAAGGTACAATGACTATTTTCTACGATACACCCAACTTTTTCCATCTCTTCGTCAAATATTTTTGGATGTCTTAAAGCATAAATATTTTTTAAATAATTAATTCCATACCTTTTAAATTTCCCATCTTCTGTAAGTGCTCCGGACTCGTGTCCATATGAAACCACTGTTTCTAATAAATTTCCTTTTTTGTCATAGAGAGCTGTTTCTCCATAACAATTACAAAAATAACTTCTATTCTGCTTAGGCTCAATATCAATGAAAATTGAAGTTCCTCTTATTCCAATTGTGCCGTGAGGAATTTCAACATTTAACTCCTCTTGTCTTTTTCCAAAGACTGCATGAACAGAACCTTTGATAACTTTTAACAAGTTTTTTGAGACAAATTGAAGCTTAGTTTCAGGTCTTATCAAATAAAAATCATCTTTAAATTTAATTATTGATTTTTCATCTTTAGTTTCAATTGTAGAATTATTTAAATCTTGAAAATTTAATTCTGCTTCCTTGCCATTTATAAAAAATTTTCCTGATAATATTTTATTAGTTTCTGAGGCAAATGCGAGATTTGGACTTAATCCCCAAGCAATCATAATTTGACTTACAGTTTTTATAAATTTTCTTCTGTTCATTTGAATTAATTTTATACCTTAAATTTAAAGATGAGGTTATATAAAATTTTTATACTAAGCCTAATCTTACTACTGATTTTCCAGCATCAATTAAAGCCCCACTTGCCGGTTTAAACTCAAAACCAATTAATTCTTCAGCATATTTTGTCTCTGGCTTCATCTCTAATTCAAGATCTGGGATCATGGTTTTTGCACTTGAGTCTAGCAGGCTAATAAATTTTACCATAAAATTTGGTAAAGTTTTTTTAGGTAGTTTTTTTGCATACTCTGGTAAAGCCTCAGCTAATATTTTTGATGTCTCAAGTAGTGTTTTAACTTCTTTCCCAATTATTAATCTTCTGCCACCAACTCTTGAATTTCCTAAGCAAGCAACATGAGATTTTGCAACATCTTTAACATCAGATATTAGTATTCCCCATTTAGGTGTTGCTGGAAATTTACCTTTTAAAAATTGCCTAACATATTCAATCGATGTTCCACCTTTAGTATCCAAAGCATCTCCAAATACTCCACCAGGATTTATACAAGTAAGTTTACTTTTAATCCCTTTACTTTCCATTAATTCCCAGGCCGCTTTTTCAGCGACTGTTTTGGATAGAAAATAATCATTAACTCCTTCAACCCAATTTTCATCAGTCCAATCATTTTCACTAAATGAGTAAGGATTTGATCTATTTGGTTTTCTAAACATTGCTGCTATTGAAGATGTAACTACAAATTGCTCTGCGTTTGCTTTGATACCAGCATTTAAAACTCTTAAAGTTCCATCTTTTGCAACTGGTATTAAATTTTCTCTATTTTTTGAAACTTTCATTGGAAAAGGTGAGGCCATATGCATTATATATTTACAACCTTTTGCAGCATCTTCCCAACCTTCATCATTTAAAAGATCAAGTTTTATAAAAGATAATTTATCTATAGAAGCATATTTACTAATCGTTTCTTTTGTCTGAGAAATTACATCATCACTTCTAACAGTACCTAAAACTTCATAACCTGAATTTAATAATTCTATTGCAGTATGTTTAGCAATCCATCCACTTATTCCAGTTAATAATATTTTATCAGCCATAACACCTCTCCCTTTAATTAGTTAGTAATTGTAATCTCATATTAATGAGATAAGAATTTTTCTGCTTCTAATGCAGCCATACAGCCCATTCCTGCTGCTGTAACGGCTTGTCGAAAAGTTTTATCTTTAACATCACCTGCAGCATAAACTCCAGGAATATTTGTTTCTGTAGAATCTGGTTTTGTAATTAAATAACCTTCTTTATCCATTTCTAATTGGTCTTTGAAAAGTTGAGTTGCAGGATCATGACCGATTGCAATAAACAACCCATCTAATTTTACTTCTTCTGTTTTTTCAGTTTTCAAATTTTTAATTTTTATACCTTTAACATTTTTTGGCTCGCTATCACCCAAAACATCCTCAACAACAGAGTCCCAAACAATTTCAATTTTTTTATTTTCCATCAATTTTTTTTGCAGCATCTTTTCAGCTCTCAAACTATCTCTTCTATGAATTAATTTTACTTTTGATGCAAATTTTGTAAGAAACATTGCCTCTTCTACTGCAGCATTACCACCTCCAACTACAGCAACTTCTTTATCTTTAAAAAAGAAACCATCACATGTAGCACATGCTGAAACTCCAAATCCTCTAAATTCTTGTTCAGATTTAATGTTTAACCACCTTGCTTGTGCACCAGTTGAAATAATTATGCTATCTGCTGTATATTTTTGACCACTATCACCAACAGCCTCAAACGGTGTAGATTTTAAATTCACTGATCCGATATGGTCTTCTATCATTTCTGTTCCAACAGCTTTTGCTTGATCTCTCATTTGATCCATTAGCCATGGTCCTTGTATTACTTCTGCAAAGCCTGGAAAATTTTCCACATCAGTTGTAGTTGTTAATTGTCCGCCTGGTTGAGCACCATGAACAAGGATAGGATCTAACATTGCTCGTGCAGCATAAACAGCTGCTGTGTATCCGGCAGGACCAGATCCAATTATTAACACTTTTGTGTGTTTAGTTGGATTTTGACTCATATGGAAGCTATATAGTAATTAATGTCTAAATTAAAAGGATTATTATTAACTCAGGGAATGCATGGGATGATAAGTCAAGTCGAAGGACTTGCAAAAGCCCTTAACATTGATTTTACTCACCACAAGGTTGAACTAAAAAATATTTGGAAACTTGTTCCACCTAAATTTACTCCAATTTCTCAAAAAGTTTATAAAAAGATCGAGGATAATGATTTTGATTTCATAATATCTTGTGGAAGAAAAAGTGTAATTCCCTCTATTCATTTAAAAAGTATTTCTAAAAAAAAAGTTATTAATATTCATATCCAAGATCCAAAAATAGATTTTAATTATTTTGATTTTATTGTTGCACCTGAGCATGATGGAATAAATGGCGAAAACGTTATCAGCACAAAAGGAGCTATTCATTATCTTTCAGAGAGTGAAATTGAGGAAAATAAAGATTATTTAAAATCTTTTATCAAACAAGATGAAAGAAAAATTTGGTGCTTAATTATGGGTGGACCAACAAAATATTATGATTATTCAACTAAAAATATGAAACATATTTTCTCAATGTTTTATAAATTAATGAAGAAACATGATTTTCAATTAGTAGTAATCCCATCAATGAGAACACCAATAAATACTATTCATTATGCCAAAGAATTCTTTGGAGTAAATCATACAGTTATTATGAATGTGGATAAAAAAGCATATTTATCTGCTTTAGCTTTATCTGAAAATATAATTGTTACATGCGACTCGAGCTCAATGATTTCAGAAGCTGCTTTGACTGGTAAGCCAATATATGTAGCTAATATTTTACCAAAAAAAAATGATAGAAGATTTCAAAAAATTTAGAAATTTATTTAGAGAACTAAATATAACTAGAAACTTAGGTGAAGAAATAGAAAATTGGAACTATGAAAAGCTGAATGAAACTAATAGAGTAGCAAATATTATTAAAGAAAAGATTCAATCTTAATGTCATTTTTAAATTCTATAAAAAATAATTCAAGAAAATACAATATTCCATTTGATCATTGGGAGTATAGCGATGCTTTATCAAAAGGTGCTATTGAAGAGATTGTTAAAGCAGATATCCCAGATTTAAGTGAGCATAATTTGAATTATGATGGAACCCGCGCAATAGATGGTGGAGCTGCAGAGTTTAGAGAAGGCATTTCGTCTGGTGGTAAAGCAATAAAATTTAGGTGTTTTGTTACTAAAGAAAATAGTTCACAATTTCCAAATCTTGTAAAATTTATAAATGAACTTCAGTCAAAAGAAACATACGAAACAATATCTAAAATGATTAATAAAGATTTATCTAACTCATATGTAAGGGTAGAGGTGATTTGCGATAGAGAGGGATTTTGGCTCAAGCCTCACTGCGATATTAAAGAAAAATTAATGTCAGGATTAATTTTTGTAAATCAAACAAACGAGTCTGAAGATCTAGGGACTGATTTTTACAATGAAAAATTAGAAAAGATCAAAACATTGCCTTATAGAAATAACTATGGATATCTTTTTACTAGTGGGCCAAATACTTGGCACGGCATGGAAAAAAAAACTATCCTTAAAGAAAGACGATGTTTACAAGTAAATTATGTAACTTTCAAAACTGATTGGAAAGTAAGTAACTAAAATTTATTTAAAGAAATTAATCCAGTTTTTGGATCAATAATTTTTTCATTTAAAGTTGCAACTTTGCCAACTGCAAAACCAGCATCTTCAATTACTTTTTTAAAATCTTCTTCAGAGAAATTAGTATTATTTTCAAAGTTAATAAACGCTACACCTTCTGGCCAGGATACCCCAACGTTACCTTCGCCCGTTGCTGCTTTAAGTTCTTTTTCCACTTTCGCTTGGCAAGCCATACAAACCATTCCATCCACAACCCCAATCATAGCAACTTCTGCTTTGACTATGTTTTGAAAAAATATTAATGATGTAAATAAAACTAGTAAGATTTTTTTCATAATTCTCTTATAAACTATTTTTTTTAATTTAATATACCCATATTGGGTAATACTATTGAAATTTATTTATGAATATTACAATGCTATCAAATCCCTCAGAGCTAAAAGATATAAGATCGAAAATAGAGAAGTTTTGTAAATCAAATCTACCAAATATCGATTTAGCAAGCGTAACTTTAGCAATTGATGAGGCTTTGCAAAATGTAATTCGTTACTCGTATAAAATGAAAAAAGATCAAAAAATTGATTTAAATTTAGAAATTATAAATGATAGTGAGCTTAAAGTAATAATTACTGACTACGGTGAACAAGTACCATTAGATACGATTAAACCAAGAGATTTAGATAAAGTCAGACCTGGAGGTTTGGGAGTATACTTTATAAAAAAAACCTCGAAATTTTGTGAGTACAAACATAATCAAGTGGGTCCAGGTACAACTTTAACTTTAATTTTTTAACTACTCTTCTTTAATAAGTTTAGGCTTTGAGCACATGTAAAATTGGTTGGAACCTCTTAAAGATTTTTGCAGCATTGCTAATTCATTAGAATTTTGACTATAAGTTACATTAGTCTGTAATCCTCCAATTGAACCGTTTGATGTAAAAGATGATGGGGTTTGTCTATCCATCTTGAAATTTACTTTTGTTTTTGAGCTGTTAATTTTTGTTAAAATAATTTGTTTTCTTTTATTTGAATAAACCCAAACAGTTGTATTTTTTTTATTTTTACAATTTAATTCATATATATTTGCATTAGAATTTTTGGGAATAAAAGCTATAATAATAAGAGTAATGGTAAATTTTAAAAAAAATTTAAATAACATTAAAATATTCTTTTTAGCTTTTTTTGCATTTTTAGCAGCTAATTATCTTTATAATAATATAATAACAAAATCCACAGCTAACAATATTAAATTTTTAGAGGTTGAGGTTGAGTTAAAAGGAAATGTAGATTTTAATTTAAAATGTGAAGGAGCAAATAATCCAAACCCTTCAAGTGTAAATAGAGGCCTTGGTGAACAAACCGAAAGTAATTGTACTGGTACTGGAACTTTTTCTGCAATAGTTCCTCAACAAAGATTTACCGAAAGTTCAAATTAATTTAATCAACTAATTTTTTAAGTTTTAAACCTTCAAGACATTTTTCCATTGTAAACATTCCATCTTTGGCAGATGTTTGAAGTGTAGATTGAATTTGTTCTGTTTTTCCTTCTCTAATTAAATTTCTTATTGCTGGTGTTCCAGTCATTACTTCATGACATCCAATTCTTCCTCCACCTTTCTTTTTAAGAAGTTGTTGAGACATTACTAATCTGATTGATCCTGCTAACATTGTTTGTGCTTGTTCTTTTTGAGCTGGAGGAAATACATCTAAAATTCTAGTAATTGTTGATGAAGCACTACTTGCATGCAAAGTTCCAAAAACTAAGTGACCAGTTTCTGCAGCAGTTAATGCTAATGAAATAGTTTCAAGATCCCTCATTTCACCAACTAAAATTACATCAGGATCTTGTCTTAATGCAGACTTTAATGCTTTTGCGAAACTTCCGGTGTCTTTTCCAACTTCCCTTTGAGAAATAATACTTTTTTTAGCAGGATGAACAAATTCAATAGGATCTTCAATAGTAATTATATTTTCTGCTCTATGAGAATTAATCTGATCTATCATTGCAGCAAGTGATGTAGATTTACCAGAACCAGTTTGACCTGTAACAAGCACCAAACCTGTTTTATGAGTAATTGCTTCATGAGCAGCAGGAGGTAAACCTAGTTTTTCAATATTAGGAATTTCACTTATAATTTTTCTCAGAACCATACTTGGTCCATAAGAAGAATAATAACCGTTTGCTCTAAATCTCTGTCCATCAACAACAACAGCAAAATCTAAATCACCATTGCTTATTAAATAATCGTATTGAGCTTTATCTAAAGATTGTTTCCAAAAAGTTTCTATATCTTGTCTTGAAACAATATCTTCGCTAAAAACTTTAATCTCACCATTTTCTCTGATTGCGAATGGTTGATTCGATCTGATGTGGATATCTGATAAATCATATTCCTTTGGATATGATTTTAATTTATCATGAAGACTCATAAATGTTTTGATGCTCTAAAAGTTATAGCTTTTCAAGTTTTTTTTTAATATTGATGCATATATAAAGTAACACAACTAATGCTTGTGTACCGATTCGGTATTTATTATTGTGACTTTATTCGGTTTTTATAAAAAAATTATGATTGATAAAATTGGACCTCCTATTGCAAAAGCTTTTGCTCCTTTCATAAAATTAATAGGAAAAAATCACTCAAAAAAAGAAAAAGTAATAGGCGTAGTTTTTAGAGATAAATTTATTCAAGCTGCCGAAATTTCATACAAAAAAGGTGTTTGTAAAATTGATAATTTCTCTAATCAACAAATAGCAGGAATTGGAGAGGACCAAGATTTTTTATCCGCAACAACATATTTAAGTGATCAAGTAAAAAATGCATTAGATTCCATTAAGACCAAAACAAAAGACATTGCCGTTTCTTTAGATACATCTAAGGCACAAATTTATAATTTACAAATTCCAATTATGGATGAAGAAAGTTTAAGGGAAGCAACTGCTTTGGGTGGATTTTGGGATCAGTTTGATGAAACACCAGAAAATTTAGATGAATTTGAAACAAGTTATTCTGTAATGAGCACAAATGAAGAACTTGGTGTTATGGATGTAGTTTTAGTTGCCATGGAAATAAAGTTTGTAGAAACTTATTCAAATATTTTTAGACTTGCAGGTTATAATCCTGTTGTTATTGATCTTGCACCTTTCGCTCATGTTAACTCTCAAGGAATTCTTCTTGGGAAAGAAGGCTTTGAAACCCCAAATGTCATTTTCAATTATTCAAAAGATGAGAAAAGTATTACTATTTGTTCCAATAAAGGTTTTCAATATTCAGAATTAAATATTATTGAAGCAGATCAGGTATTGCTTGATACAGTTGAGGAAGTTGAGAGTGTTGAAACAGAATTTTGGGATGAAATTTTTGAAAGACTCGGTTCTCAAATAAAACAGTATTTAGTTGAGTATGAAACAAAGTATGAATTTGATCCTATAAATATTATTACAGTAATTTCAGATAAGTCAAAAATTAAAAATGTTTCAAAAGGAATTGAGCGACAATTAGGAGATGTTGTTATTAAGCTTTATAATCCTGAGGACTCTGCTGAGATTTCTGATAGTGCAAAAAAATATATAGATTCACTTAGCAATAAATCTCTAGCATCGGAAGCAATTGGAATAGCTTCAAGAAAATTAAACTCTTTTAATCTTGAAACTAACGAAATAATTTCAGTAAATCTTTTATCTAATTTTGAGCAAGTAAAAACTAACAGAAGATCAAAATCTTTAGGTAATTTTTGTTTAATGATTTCGATGATTTTTGTTCTTGGTTTTATTGGACATGTTCTTCCATTTAAAATTTTAAAATTAATGAATAATTCATCCAAATTGGCTGCCACTAAAATTTTAGAAGAAGATCTTGAAAGTAAAAATAGTCTTTTGCAGGGATATAATGCAAAAATTAATAGTATAAAAGAAGATAAAAGAATTGCAGCTTCCCTTGGATCAAATTTAAAAACAACCGCAAATCTTTATGCAAGTTTAAATCAAATAGTTCCAAAAAATATTAGATTGACTAGTTTTGGGATAGAGGAAAAACATAATATTTTATTTTCCGGTGTAGCTATGAACGATCAAGCGGTAGTTAATATGATGAATATTTTTTCAGAAAATGAAGTTGTAAATGATAGCAAAATTGAAGCATTAGTAGAGTTTTCTAAAGAAGATAGATTGGATCTTTACAAAATTGAAGGACAACCCGTTCCAAAAGAAGAAGATTTGCCAAAAGAAAAAATAACAAAAAAATTTAACTCAATGTTATCACTAAAACCTCTGTCGAATGAGGTTTTTGATGACCAAATTATAGTTTCAAAATTATTAAAGAAGGGTAAAAAATAATGTTACTGAGATATATTTTAATTACTATTTTCATATTGTATCACAGTAATTCTTATAGCGATCCATTTACTAATGAAATTGGTATTATAAGAGAGCCAGAAGTTGTAGAGATAAAAATTGAGGAAACAGTTGAAACAGAGACAGTAACAGAAGAAGAAACTATTGAAGTAGAACTAGCAGAAGAAATATTTGAGAACAAAGATGAGGTAACAGAAGTTATCGAGACCGAACCTGAAGATACTGAAATTGTTACGGTTTTAAATATAGATCCAATTGTTGCATATTCTTTAAGAGATTATTTATTGAAAGGTGTTGCGCTAAGTAAAGAATCTGATCATCAATTTCAAAGAGCTAAAGTCAAAAAAATTGACAGAGCAAAAACACCTACTACTCACACAATTTCGAAAGAAGATACAATTGAGAAAATCGCTTTTAGATACGGTTTTTCGTTAAGGGAAATAGAAATTGCAAATGCAATTTATCCAGGATCAAGAAAATTAGTGGCTGGAGATAAAGTGGTTATTCCAAACAGATTTCATATTGTGAAAGAAGGTCAAAATTTAAATACTATTGCTGAAAGATATAATTTAAGTGCAACACAACTTGCTTCTTATAATGATATAGAAGATGAAAATATTATTTTAATTGGCGACAAATTATTACTACCTTTCTTTATTCATGTAGCAAATGAAAACGAGACAATAGCTGATATCGCAGGAAGGTATGAAAGAGAAATAAGTGAATTAATAGAATTTAATGCTTTTGAAAAAAATACAGTTATTTTAAATGAGAATCAATTAGTAAAAATTCCAATTTATGCAAATGAAAATATTACTTATGAAAACTTGGACAAAAAGAGTATTAATGATTTTAAAATAAATAAAAAAAATCTTGCAATAGTTGAGATAAGTAACAGTCAATTTATGGTTAAAGAGGGAGATAAAATAGGAAACAGAGATGGCGTGATAGTCTCAATTGAAAAAAATAGAATGATTGTTTTAGAGGACAATATTGAATATGAGTTTTTAATTAATACCCCAATAGTAGGAATGGCAATTGCATCATTACCACAATCAAATAATGAAGATTTAATCAATAATGATGTAAGCAATGATGATACAAATATTGAAAATCAAACAGAGAATAATGAAAATGATAACAATGATAATGAAAGTGAAACAGTAACTAATGTTGAGGATTTATTCAATTAATGACAAAATTTTTTAAATTATTCCTGGTATTAACATTTTCTATATTGATAGTAAGTTGTAGTAGTTCAAATAGGCCTAAAATGGCTTATGATCAAAAGGATAAAGGAGCTGTTCAGGAAATTGAATCTTTTAATGTCAAGGCAAGTGCAGAAAATTTTAGGAAAACATCTGAAAAATTTAGTCAAGATACAAAAGAAATATTAAATAAGAATAAAAAAGAGGAAAAGTTAGTTAGAAGAATTTCTTTAACAGAAGGTAAAGAACCAGAAAAAAAATCACTTAAGCTTATTGATAGAAATTTAAAGATTAAAAAATTAGAGGATGCTGAAGTTAGTTTAAAATTGAACAATATGAACATAAGATCAGCTTTAAAATTATTTGCTGGATTAGTTCAAAGAAATATAATCATAGGAAATGAGGTAAATGGTGAAATAACTATTGATTTTGAAAATATACAATGGGGTTCTGCAGTTTATGCTATTTTAGATATCAATAGTTTAGTTATGACGGTGGATGAAGACTCTGGTTTATTGAGAGTTCATACAAAAGATTTTTTTGCTGAATTAGAAAAATCTAAAATAGATAATACAATTGAGGCAAATAATAATTTAGCTTCTTTAGATATTGGTGGGTCAGTTTCAAATGATGGAGATAGTGTCGAACCTACGGTTACAGAAATATTTAAAGTTTTTTATCAAAATTCCTCAGATTTAGTTGAGTCTCTTGGAGAAATAATGGGTGAAGCAGAGGGCTTTACAATGGTTGATGATAAAAAAAATAATCAAATCATTATTACGGGTACATATGCTCAGCTTAATCAAGCGGAGAATATTTTAAATAAAATTGATTTAGAAAAAAAACAAGTAATGATTGAGGCCTATATTGTAAATGCAACAGACGGGTTTAATAAAAACTTTAGTGCCAATCTAGAATTAGTAAACATTGCAAATGTACAAGAAGGAAGAGACAGAATTACTTATACAGGAATTGATACTAATCCAGGAGATACTACAAAATTTACTCCATCAGATACCTCAACAGCAGGCCTATCAAATACTGGTCTTACATCTGATGCGGTTAATTTAGCAGGGGGTGCGTTTTTATTGGGTAATATTGGAATGAATAAAATGAAAGCTGTTATATCAAGTTCAGTAAACGACTCAAATACAGAAACAGTTTCTAATCCAAAATTATTTGCAATGGATGGGGAGGAAGCCACTCTTACTCAAGGAACAACTTTGGTGAAAGTAATTCCAGCGTCAGGTGATGCAGCTGGATCTACACAAGAGATACCTCAAAACTTGAGTATCACAGTAACGCCAGAGGTAATTGGTGAAAATAGAATTAAGATGGAGTTAACACTTTCTAATGATACTCCTGGTGCATCATTGTCTGATGGCAGTGTTACAACTAATGAAGAATCGATTACATCAATTGTCCAAATAAATGCAGGTGATGTAGCTGTACTTGGTGGTGTGTATAAAAATACTAGAGAAAACAGCGAAAACTATGTTCCGTTTTTTTCAAAGATTCCACTTTTAGGAGCATTTTTTAAACAAAAAACTGATCAGGACAATAAAACTCAACTGTTGATATTCTTAAGTGCAAATGTTGTATAAGTTATAATTTTTATTATAACTTTAAATATGCCATCAATTAACCCTGAAATAAGTATTAAAATTTCGAACCTTTTAAAAAGTAGCGGAAAATTATCTGAAGCTAACTTTAATGAGGCCAAAAAAAAATATGATAGTAATGGCAAGGTGCCTCTTGGTGTTTTAGAATATTTAATTGATGATAAGCTGGTAAGTGAAGATGATATTGTTTCTGCAGTTTCAAGAAATTATGCTTTACGTAAAACTATTCTAACTGAGCAAAGTATTAAAAAAGAAGCTGTAAAAAAACTTCCAAAAGATTTTATTATGGAAAACGAAATGCTTCCGTTTGAACTAAATGGAAGAATTTTAAAAATTGCTTTGTTCGATCCAACTAAATCTACATTGGCAGGTAAAATTAAAAGCATGACAGGATGTAATGTAGAATTGTATGTTGCTAAACCTTCTAATTTAGATCAAGCATTAAAATTTAAATCTGTAATTGAAGCGACACAAGACTCTCAAAATAATCAATCACAAAAATCATCCATCTCAAAACCAAATTTAAACGTAAAGGTTCCAAACGTAAAAATTACTCAAGGTGAGAATGCTGTTGTGGAATTTGTCGACAAACTTTTAAATGAATCATTTTTTAGTGGCACAAGTGATATTCATATTGAAATTTTTAGAAGAGGTGAGGCAAGAATAAGATTTAGAAAAGATGGTGTCCTACAAGAACAATTACAATTCAAACAATTTTTGATGGAGAATTATAATGCAATAGTAACAAGGCTAAAAATTATGTCAGGTTGTGATATTTCAGAAAAAAGGTTGCCACAAGATGGAAAACTTCAATTTAAAAATCCACAACCAAAAAATGAAGATGACGTTGATATTGATGTTAGATTTTCAGTTATTCCAGCTAAAGAAGGTGAAAGAGTTGTTATGCGTTTACTTGCTGCTGGACCAGATCTTGGTTTAGAGCAAATCGGTCTAGATAAAGAGGATTATGATAACTTAGTTACAGCTATAACTGCTCCTCAAGGAATGGTTTTGGTTACGGGTCCAACAGGTAGTGGTAAAAGCACAACTCTTTATGGCTGTATTAAAAAAATTAATAATCCTGGAACAAATATAATGACAGCCGAAGATCCGGTTGAATTTTATTTAAAAGGTGTTGGACAAATTCAAGCTAACAATGAAATTGGTTTAACATTTGAGGCAATTTTGAAATCTTTTTTAAGACAAGACCCAGAGGTAATTCTAGTTGGAGAGATAAGAGATAAATCTACAGTAGATATTGCAATTAAAGCAGCTTTAACTGGACACTTGTTATTAAGTACGCTTCATACAAATGATGCAGTTTCTACAGTTGTCAGATTAGTAAATATGGGCGTTCCAAGTTTCATGGTTGCATCAGCCTTAAGTTTAATTGTTGCTCAAAGGTTGGCGAGAAAGAATTGTTCTTCTTGTACGGTTGATGACGAAAAAGCGACTAAAGAAACTTTATTGCAATATGGTTTTAAAGAAGAAGAGTTAAATACTTTTACCCCCAAAATGGGTGCAGGTTGTGCAGAATGTAACAACACTGGATACAAAGGAAGACAAGGAATTTATGAAGTGTTAAAAAAAACTCCTAACTTAGAAGCTGCGATATTGAGAGA
>NZ_JBNAIL010000025.1:0-34356 GCF_052048195.1 Candidatus Pelagibacter sp. HIMB123
ATTGATAAAATTGCTAAATATAAAAGTATATGATTCATTTTGGCTAAAAATACTTGACCTTTAAAAATACTAGGATTTAATTTTGGAGTAGGATTAAGTATTTTATTAACAAGTCTTAAGATAACAACATAGAATATTGATAAACCTATGATTACATGAATATTTTCAATATTTATTCTTTGCTCTCCAAAATCTAAGTCAACCAAATAAAAACCTAAAGGAATTTGAACTAAAAGCAAAATAGCACTAAGCCAATGTAGCACCTTTGAAATTAAACCATACTCTGTTAAGTTATTGGTTAAATGCATATTTTATTAAACCACATTAACAAATTTATTAAAATTGTTTTATTATCAATTTTAAGCGTATTTTTCGTCTCATCTAGTAATGCTGAATTATCAGTTGAAGAAATTATTAAAAGTCGACAAGCATTGTTTAGTAAAAATTATAGTACAGCTAAAAGGGTACAAGCACTTTCTTCAAAAGGAGATTTTGAAAAAGCAAAAAAACTTATGATAGAAATGAGTGAAAATTATAAAGTTTTGATAGATCTATTTCCTGAAAATACACAAGAGGGTTTTGATACTGAAGCTTTACTTACAATTTGGGATGAAAAAGATGATTTCAATGCATTAATGCAAAAAGCCTCTGATGATATGACAAAACTTGTATCAGTAATCGAAGATGCAGATGATATTCGAGGTACATTAACTAAATTTATGTGGAGTAATTGTAAGGCTTGTCATAGTAGGTACAGAGAAGAGCATTAGTAACTAAGAAAGAATGATATCTCAAAAAGTTAAAGATCATATCGAAGAGTATATTAGCCAAGAAGTTTATGTTCAAATAGCAATAATTAAGGGCAAAGAAAAAATTTCAACAGAATCCGCTATAGATAAGTATTTTAACACTAACCATTTTAGAGATTTTTCAGAAGGTAAACCATATTTTCATTTCATTGACGGATTAAGAGATAAATGTCTTGGAAAACTTAAGAATTCTCCTATGAGAGACAAGGAAACTGAGGATGAGACTATAAAATTATTACAAAAAAAATTAAAAAATTTAACTGATGATGAGCTTGAAGACACATATTGGGAAATAGAAACTGGAGAATTTTTTTCAGGAGAACAAATAAAAGAACTTGAAAAAAATTGTAGTGAATTAATTAAAGAGCTTAATCTATTAAATAAAAATAAAAAAGAAGTTCAAAAAACCATCATGAGTTTTTGTGAAAACTACGAAAAGTTGTGTCAAAAAAAATACCCAGAAGCTCCACTTCCTCTAGAAATTTTAAAATCTGTAAATTAAGTTTTTTAAAGGGTTCGCTCTTTAAGTGTATACCTAAAGAGCTCCCTTGTATCGCCTCTTTGGCATTTAAATCCGAGAGGATTTATTATATTTGTTAAGTTTTTTGATATTTAAAATTGTTCAGCTAAGTATCAGGTGGTGAAAGTATTAACATAAACCTCCTTCTACAAAAAAGGTAATTATATTTAATACAATTTCAATTAATTTATTTTAATTTTGAGTAAATATATTTATTGAATACAACCTAGTGCTTTAGTAAATTCCCGGTAACTTAAATAACTTCTTAAAAATTATTTTTTATTTATCAATTCACTAATAAAATTTTCACCATAACCATCATCAACAGCTTTTTGAAAATAATTTTTATTTACTTCAGCAACTTTTTCAGCTTCAGGAAAATCTTTTAATAAATCTTGAATATAAGTTAAATCTTTTACTGAATTACTTGCGGTGAATTTAAAACCAGTAAAATCTCCTTTTAACAGATTATCAAAAACTCGGTTTAAAGCTGCAGAGTTTCCTGAACCAAGTTTTGCAACATCAAATACTTTTTTTAAATCTAAACCCATTTCTGTAGCACTTTTAGCCAAATGATTAACTAATGCAGCATTTCCAAGAGATAAAAAATTATTTAAAAGCTTAGATTTTGCTCCCATTCCAACAGTCCCAAAATGAAAATATTCTTTACAGAAAAAATTAAAGTATGGTTCAGCAATTTTAAAATTTTCATCTGACGCTCCAACAATTCCTCCCAATATACCTTCCTCTGCTTGAACAGGTCCTCCCATTACAGGACACTCAACATAATTTATTTTTTTTGCATTAAATATTGCTTCTGTTTCCATTGAGCCAGTTTTGTTATGAGTAGTAATATCAATTATTAAAGTTTTGTTATCTAAAACATTAGAAATTTTTTCTGATATTGATTTTGCTATGGGAGTGTTAGTAACACACATGAACATCGCATCTAAATTTTTATTAGAAAATTCTTCAAAAGATTTTACTTCTTCAGCTCCTTGGCTAATAATTTTATCAATTGGTTTTCTATTTTTATTAGCAATGACAAAAAGCTTATTTTTATGTTTTAAAATATTTTTAGCTATTCCATAGCCCATATATCCAACACCAATAAAACCTATATTTTTCATTTAATCCTCACTATTTAACTTTTCTTTTTACCTTCTGTTCTTATGAACATAATACCAAAAACAATAATTCCTATCACTCCAACAATTTTATTATAATCAAACGGTACACCAAAAATTAAGAAATTAATAATTGTAGACCAAACTAATTGTGAGTATTGAAAATTAGTTACAAATGACAAATTAGAAAGTTGAATCGCATAAATAATCAAAGAATGACTTACGAAACCTGCCACACCAAGAATTATTAAATAAAGCCAAAAGATATTCTTCTCTAATGGTACCCAGTTAAAAAATATAAAAAAACTAAAAATTATTGCTCCTAATATAGAAGTATAAAAAATAGCAGCAAATGGATCATTATCACCTGATACAACTTTAGTAAAAAATTGGTAAAGAGCCCAACAAATTGGAGGCACAATTGGGAATATTAAATCTAAACTAAATATTTTCATACTTGGACCTAAAGAATAAACAATTGAACCAAAACTTAGCAGCATTAAAAGTATACCCTTTGTACTTAATATATCTTTTAGAAAGTACGCTGAAAGTAGTGAAACGATTAAAGGAGCTGTAAAGAAAACAACATAAATATCTACCAAGTCAAATTTCTGTAAAGAATAAAACATAAATGAGGTGGCAGTGACCATTAATATTGATCTAATTATTTGGACTTTAAAATTTTTTTTTAAATTTACTTTTGGCTTAAAAATTAAAAAAAATATAATTAAAGATACTAGGTGAAAAAAAAATCTACCCCAAATTGCTTGAGTAACCGGCATTACTGTTCCAAGATACTTTGCTGTAGAGTCCATACAAACAAACATAAAAAATCCACCAGCGGCTAATAAAATTACGTTAATTAAGGATGTTTGTTGAGGCACAGGAAAAATAAATTACATTACAACGCCAACTTGCCAAGGATTAAACTCCTCGTCACCGTAGCCGTTGATTTCACTTTTTGATTTATTCCCTGAGGCAGTATTTACAACTAATTCAAATATTTTTTGACCAACTTCTTCAACTTTTTCTTTTCCTTCAGCAATTGTCCCACAATTAATATCCATATCTTCTGACATTCTTTCAAACATCGCTGAGTTTGTTGAAAGTTTTAAACTTGGAACTGGTTTGCAACCAAAACAAGATCCACGTCCTGTTGTAAAACAAATAACATTAGCACCTGATGCCACTTGACCAGTCACAGATACAGGATCATAACCAGGAGAATCCATAAAATTAAAACCTTTATTTTTTAAAGGTTCAGCATAGTGCAATACATCTTGAAGGATTGAGTTTCCTCCTTTTGCAACAGCGCCTAAGGATTTTTCTAATATGGTTGTTAGACCACCCTTTTTATTTCCTGGTGCAGGATTGTTGTCCATCGAACTGTTATTGATTGAAGTATAATGTTTCCACCATTCAATTCTTTTAATAAGTTTATCAGCAGTCTCTTGTGAGCTTGCTCTATTAATTAATAAATGTTCGGCTCCATAAATCTCTGGAGTTTCGGATAAAATTGAACTTCCACCTTTTTTAACTAAGAGATCTGCTGCAACACCTAGTGCAGGATTTGCAGTTATTCCTGAATATCCATCTGAACCACCACACTGAAGAGCTAAAGTTAAATGACTTACTGGTTGTGAAGCTCTTTGAACATTATTAGCTTCTGAAAGCAAATTTTTAATTTGAGACAATACCTTCTCTACTATTTTTTTAGTTCCACCTTCATCTTGGATTGTTAGAAAATGAATTCGGTTATGTTTCTTTAAAGACTCATCAAACAAACTGACTTGAGCACATTCGCATCCTAAACCTATAACAAATACATGAGAAAAATTGGGATGATTTTTAAATCCATCTATAGTTCTTTGAAAAATTTGCATTCCTTCACTTTCAGTATTCATTCCACATCCTGTTGAGTGAGTTATTGGAACTATGCCGTCAATGTTTGGATAATCTTTTAAAATGTCAGAATATTTAATCTTCTCAACTATCATTTTAGTGACAGTAGCTGAGCAATTTACAGTACTTACAATTCCAATGTAATTTCTGGTAGCAACTTGTCCATTATCTCTTAAAATTCCATTAAAGAAGGTGTCTGCTTTTTCATCAATAACATGTTTTTTATCTGTAACTTTAAAATCTCTTTTAAATTCTCTAAATTCTAAATTATGAGAATGAACATGTTGTCCTGGTTCAATATCATTTAAAGCAAATCCAATAATTTGATCATATTTTATGATTGGATCGCCTTTTTTAATAGTTTTTAAACAAACTTTGTGTCCAAAAGGGATTGGATCAATAGTGCTGATCTCATGACCTTCAATTTTAGTTTTTTCAGGAATAATAAATTGGCTAACGCCCACATTGTCATTCTTGTTTAAAACTATTAGATTATTCATAAATTTATTATATAACCAATAACTTAAACAAACCATTATTTAAATTATGCCAAAAAAAAGAAAAAAGAGTTTACGAAGTCAACAGTGGTTCAATAATCCAAAAAACCCTGACATGACGGCCTTATATCTCGAAAGGTATTTAAATTATGGTCTTACAAGAAAAGAATTACAATCTGGTAATCCAATTATAGGAATAGCACAATCTGGCAGCGATCTATCTCCATGCAATAGACATTTCATGTCTTTGAGTAAAAGAATAAAAGATGGAATTAGAAGAGCAGGTGGTATACCAATGGAATTTCCTACTCACCCAATTCAAGAAACAGGAAAAAGACCAACAGCTATGTTGGATAGAAATCTTTCTTACTTGTCACTAGTTGAAGTTTTATATGGATACCCAATTGATGGAGTAATACTAACAACAGGATGTGATAAAACTACTCCGGCAGCTTTAATGGCAGCTGCTACAGTAAACATTCCTGCAATAGTTTTATCAGGCGGTCCAATGTTAGATGGAGTTTATAAAGGAAAATTAGCTGGTTCAGGAATGGTAGTTTGGGAAGCAAGAAAAATGTTAGCTAAAGGAGAAATTAAATACGAAGAATTTATGGATATGGTTGCATCTTCTGCACCGAGTGCCGGACATTGTAATACAATGGGAACAGCTTCTTCAATGAACTCTGTTGCTGAAGCATTAGGAATGTCTTTACCAGGGGGTGCAGTTATTCCAGCTCCTTATAGGGAAAGAGAACAAATTTCTTACGAAACAGGAAAAAGAATCGTTGGAATGGTTCATGAAGATTTAACCCCATCAAAAATTATGACACGTAAAGCTTTTGAAAATGCAGTCGTTGTTGCAAGTGCAATTGGCGGATCTAGTAATTGTACAGCTCATCTAAGTGCTATTGCAAAACATATGGGAATTAAATTTGATCTTTCTGATTGGCAAAAACTCGGGCACAATATTCCTTTATTGGTAAATTGCCAACCTGCAGGTGAATACTTAATGGAAAGTTTTCACAGAGCTGGAGCAATACCTGCAGTAATGAAAGAATTAATTAAAAATAAAAAAATTCATACAAAAATAAAGACAGTTACAGGAAAAACTGTAGGAGAGAATTTAAGAAAGAAAGTTGATGTAGACAACAAAGTAATTAAAACCTTTAAGAATGCATTGACTGAAAAAGCTGGTTTTTTAGTTATGAAAAGCAACTTTTTCTCATCTGCTATCATGAAAACATCTGTAATCAGTAAAGAATTTAGAGATCAATATTTATCAAATCCTAAACACCCAAATGTTTTTGAATGTAAAGCTATAGTTTTTGAAGGTCCTGAGGATTATCATAAAAGACTTAATGATAAAAAATTAAAAATAGATGAAAACTCTCTATTAATTATTAGAGGCTGTGGACCTGTTGGTTATCCTGGATCAGCTGAAGTAGTTAACATGCAACCACCAGATAGATTATTAAAAAAAGGAATAAGACATCTACCAACTTTGGGTGATGGAAGACAAAGTGGAACATCAGAAAGTCCATCAATCTTACATGTTTCACCAGAGTCTGCAGTAGGTGGAGATCTTGGAATTGTTAAAACTTATGACAAAATAAAAATAGACTTAAATAAAAGAAGAGTTGATTTATTGATTTCTCAAGCAGAATTTAAAAAACGAAGAAAAAATAAAAAAGTATTTAAACCAAATAATCAAACTCCTTGGCAGGAAATATTTAGAAATACTGTTGGTCAATTGGATGATGGTGCATGTATTAATTCTCGAGGCAAATATTTAGACGTATCACATACGAAAGGTTTACCTAGAGATTCTCACTAATATGAAGCCAAAAATATTAGTTTCTAGAAAAATATCAGATTTAGCAGAGGAAAAACTTCAAAAAGATTTTGAAGTAACTCTGAATCCAAAAGATGAACCTATTCCAGAAAGTGAATTAATTAAAATTGTTAATGATTATGATGGAATGATATCAACAGGTTTTGACAAAATCGGAGAAAATTTTTTTAATAATTTAAATGGTAAATTAAAAATTATAGCTCAAGTTGGAGTTGGTTACGATAATATTTCAATTAAATCTGCTGAAGAAAAAAAAATTAAAGTAACAAATACTCCCAATGTATTAAATGAGGCAGTAGCTGAAACTACAATCCTTTTGATTTTAGCTGCATCTAGAAGAATTGGTGAAGCTTATAATTTAGTCAGAGCAGACAATTGGAAAAATCAAAAACCAGATTTAACTAAATTTATGATTGGAAATTCTGTTACAGGCAAAACTTTAGGTATCATTGGCATGGGTCGTATCGGAAGAATGGCTGCAAAATGTGCTAAAGCTTTTGGTATGAAGATAATTTATTACAATAGAAATAAACTATCTGATGATCTAGAAGATGGAGCTAAATATTTTTCTGATATTAAAACTATGCTACCAGAGTGTGACTTTGTAAGTATACATACACCAGCAACAGCTGAAACCAAACATATTCTTAACTCTTCAACAATAAGCTTGTTACCAAAACATGCGGTAGTTATAAATACATCAAGAGGATCAACCATTGATGATGATGCTTTGATAGATGCATTAGAAAAGAAAAAAATTTATGCAGCAGGTTTAGATGTGTTCAACAACGAACCAAATTTAGATAAAAGATATTTAAAACTAGACAACTGTTTTGTTTTACCGCACATTGGGAGCGCAACACATGAAACCAGACTAGCTATGAGCATGATGGCTGTCGATAATATCTACTATTTTTTCAATAATAAACCACTTATTTCAGAAGTAGTTTAGAACAACTATAAGTTGTCTGTTCAATGAATATATATAATTTCTATATATAAAAGTTAAACGAAATTATTGATCTCAAAAATCTTTTATGATTAACTTTCGAAAAAACATAAACGAGAGGAAGATAATGTTTAAACTTATATCTAAAACTATAGCAGCTGTAGCTATTGTTTCAGTTGCTTTATTCGGCTCTGCAAATGCAAAGACTTTAAAGATTGAAACACACTTTACAGCTAGTTCACCAAATGGTGAAGTTGCTGCTCAATTCGCTAAAAACGTAGAGAAGTTTTCTGGCGGAAGCTTAAAAGTAGAAATGTTCTACTCATCATCAGTAACAGGTAAATCTGCTGAGGTGTTTAACTCTGCACAAACTGGAATTATCGATTGTGATATGACTGGTGCTGGTTACCAAACTGGTAAAAATGCAGCGTTCCAATTCGCAGGTGATGTAATGGGTGGATACGATAACCCATACCAACAATATGAATTCTTGAATTTCCCAGGAGCTCAAGAAGCTGTTGATGCACTTTATAACAAATATGGAATGACATTAATTGGTTGGTGGATACCAGGACATGAGTCTTTAATATCTAGCAGACCAATCCCAGATGTTGCTTCATTGAAAGACTTCAAATTTAGATCACCTCCAGGAATGGAAAGTATGATCTTTACAGCATTAGGTGCTAAGCCAATCGTAATGGACTTTGGTGAAGTTCCAACTGCTTTACAAACTGGTCTAATCGATGGTGCTGACTATTCATCTTTAGCTACTAACTATGCTGGTGGACACTATGAGCAAAATAAATATGCTACATACCCAGGTTTCCACTCTATGCCAGCTGACCACTTAGCTTGTAATACGAAAGTATGGAAGAAGTTAAAGAAACATGAGCAAGGTGCTATGTTAGCTGCAATAGAAATTGCTGGAAGAACTATCACTAGCTTAGTTGAGAGAAAAAACGCTGAAGCTGTTAAAGCTTTAAATGAAATGGGTGTTACTCTTCACGACTGGTCTAGAGAAGATAGACTTAAATTCAGACAAGCTGCTCTAGCTGCTTGGGAAGAATGGAAGACTAAATCTCCAGAAGCTGCGGCACTTATTGAGATACACAAAGCTTATATGAAAGCTAACGGTATCATGTAATAAAAAAAATCTTTAAGGGCCTGCAAAGGCCCTTCGATTTATTTAAATTTTTACTCAATGATCGATAAAGAATTACAAGAACAAAATGAAAAAGTCGCGAGTAAAGATGATTTTCCAATAAATTGGATAGATAGAGTTTCTTTATTTCTAAGTCACACAATTAAATATCTAATTCCTGTAATTGTAGTTGTGATGATGTATGAAATTTTTATGAGATATGTATTGTTTAAACCAACTTTGTGGGCAAATGAATTATGTTTGTGGCTAGCGGGTGTTTGTTATTTAGTTGGTGGAATATATGCAACAAGATTAAGAAGCCATATTAGAATAGTATTATTGTATGATTGGGTTAGTAGACCCACGCAAAGAATTTTTGATCTAATTAGCACTTTAATTATTGTTCTTTTCGCAGCAGCTGTAATTTATGGGGGTATGGAAGATGCATACAGATCATTTATAAATTGGGAGAGATTTGCAACATATTGGGATCCACCAATTCCTGCTACTATGAAGCCATTAACACTTTTATGCGTATTTCTTATTGCTGTTCAATCTGTAAATAATTTAATTATTGATTGGAGAAATCCAAAAGAAAAACAATACGATCCATCTAAAGAATTAAAATAATATGGATATAGGATCACTTTCGATAATACTAATAGTAGGGTTATTGTTACTTATATCTATTGGTGTTCCTATGGGTTTTGCATCTGGTTTTATGGGTGCAGTACTAGTATTTTTATACATAGGAGAACACGCATTAGGAATATTACTTTCTAGGTATTATTCATTAGTTGTTACTTATTCATTTTTGTCAGTACCTTTATTCATCTTTATGGCCTCCTTGCTCGAACGTTCTAACATCGCAAGAGATCTTTATGACGCTTTAAATGCTTGGTTAAGAAAAACTAGAGGTGGTGTAGGAGTCGTTACTGCCATCATGGCAACAATTATGGCAGCGATGAGTGGAATTATTGGTGGAGAAATAGTTTTATTAGGTTTGATTGCTTTACCTCAAATGTTGAGATTAAAATATGATCAGGACATGTCGATTGGTATCATCTGTGCGTCTGGATCTTTAGGAACAATGATACCACCTTCAATTGTTTTAATTATTTATGGATTAACAACAGAAACTTCTATTACTATGTTGTTTCAAGAAGCTATAGTTCCTGGTTTAATGATTTCAGGTTTAATCATTACATACATTTTAATTAGAACGAGATTGCAACCGCATTTAGCACCTTTAAGTGATGAGCCTGCTTTAACTTTAAAAGAAAAAATGTCATACCTTCCTGGTCTTTTGCCACCGATTGGTATTGTAATAATTGTGCTAGGTTCAATTTATTCTGGAATGACAGGAATTACAGAAGCAGCTGGTATGGGAGTGGTTGCTACATTAATTATAATTTTTGCAAGAAAAGAACTTACGTGGTTTTTATTTAAAGATGCATTAACAAGAACTTTCAAAGCATCAGGTACTATTTTAACTATTACTTTTGGTGCTACAGTTTTAGCAGGTGCTTACTCTCTTGCTGGAGGTCCTAAATATGTAGCAGAAACTATTTTGGCTTATGATTTAAAACCAATGTATTTGATCTTCATGATGCAGATTATGTTTTTAATTATGGGAGCATTTATGGATTGGGTTGGAATTGTATTGTTAGCAATGCCTGTGTTTTTACCAATAGTTATTGCTCTAGGATTTGATCCAATTTGGTTTGGAATATTATTTTGTGTAAACATGCAAGTTTCATTTTTAAGCCCACCATTTGGACCCGCCGCTTTTTATTTAAAATCTGTTGCCCCTCCACACATTTCATTAACAGATATATTTAGAGGTTTTGCTCCATTTATAGTAATTCAATTAATTGTGTTAGCATGTGTTATGTTCTTCCCAGAAGCGATGACGCAAAACTTCCACGAATTTAAACCAAAACCATGATGAAAATTGGTTTTATTGGAACAGGCCTTATGGGTCTTCCAATGGCTAAAAATTTATTAAAATCTGGTTTTAAATTAAAAGCATTTAATCGTTCAATTAGTAAGGCAGAACCTTTGAAGGAATTTGGGGCTGAAATATCAAAAACTTTAGGTGAAGTTGTTAAAGATAATGACTTTATTATTACAATGTTAACAGATGATAGCGCTGTTGATGCAATAATGAATAATTCAGATTTATTAGACAATTTAAAATCTGGATCAACTGTTATTGATATGAGTTCGGTTAAACCAACAACTGCAACAAAATATGGAAATAGTCTAAAATCAAAAAATGTAAATTATTTAGATGCACCGGTTTCTGGAGGTACAATTGGAGCTGAGGAAGCTTCATTAGCTATAATGGTTGGTGGAGAGCAAAGTGTTTTTGATAACTCAATAAATATTTTAAAAACAATGGGAAATCCAACTTTGGTAGGTCCTATTGGTAGTGGACAAGTTTCAAAGTTAGCAAATCAAATTGTAGTAGGAGTTACAATAGGAGCGGTTGCGGAGGCAATAACTTTATGTGAAAAAGCTGGAGCTGACCCAGTAAAATTAATTAAAGCTCTTGCCGGAGGTTGGGCAGATAGTAAAATTTTACAAACTCATGGAAAAAGAATGATAGATAAAGATTTTACCCCAAAAGGTAAAACATCTACTCATTTAAAAGACATGAATAACATTTTGGAGTGTGCAAATTCATATAATACACATTTACCTATTTCAAATTTAGTGAAAGAAATGTATAAAACCCTGGTCGATAATGGTCATGGAAATACTGATCATAGTTCACTTTATAATGAAATCGAAAGGATGAATAAAAAATGAGTGGAAGATTAGAAGGTAAAAAAATTCTCGTAACAGCAGCAGGCCAAGGGATTGGAAAAGCAACAGCAATAGCTTTTCACAAAGAAGGTGCTCATGTAACTGCTACTGATTTAAATGATAAAACTTTAGCTGATTTAAATAAAGAATATCCTGAGATTAAAGTACAAAAGCTAGACTCAACAGACAACAATGCAATTTTAGAATTTACTAAAACTTTAGATAGAGTTGATGTTTTATTTAATGCCGTTGGATTTGTTCATCATGGAACAATATTGGAATGTGATGAAAAAGATTGGGATTTTTCTTCTAATGTAAATGTTAAGTCGATGTACTTTATGTGCAAAGCTATTTTACCTTTAATGATCAAACAAAATGGTGGAAGTATTATTAATATATCTTCATGTGCATCTAGCTTTAAAGGTTTTCCAAATAGATTTGTTTACGGAACAACAAAGGGTGCGGTGATTGGTTTAACAAAGGCGATTGCAGCAGATTTCGTTAAACAAAATATTAGATGTAATTCAATTGCGCCAGGCACAGTTTATTCACCTTCTTGGCAAGATAGGGTAAATCAAAGCCCAGATCCTGTTCAAGCAAAAAAAGATTTTATAGCAAGACAACCTATGGGAAGATTAGGTACAGCAGAAGAAATAGCAGCTGTGGCTGTTTATTTAGCTAGCGATGATGCAACATTTACAACAGGAAGTACAATTCATGTTGATGGTGGAATTTCAATATAATTAAATAACAAAAGGATAAATATGAAATTATTAAGAGTAGGAAATAAAGGAAACGAAAAACCAGCTGTTTTAGACAAAGATGGTAAAATTAGAGATATTAGTTCTCATATTAAAGATTTAAATCCTGATCATTTAAATTTTGAAACTATTTCTAAATTACAAAGTGCTGATTTATCTTCTTTACCAGAATTATCTGCAAGTGATCGAATAGGATCTTGTATTACTAAGCCAGGTAAATTTGTTGCAATTGGATTAAATTATTCTGATCACGCAGCCGAAACAGGTGCAGAGGTTCCATCTGAACCAATTACTTTTATGAAGGCTACAAGTTCAATTAATGGACCAAACGATGATATCGAAATAGTTTCAGGATCAAAAAAACTTGATTGGGAAGTTGAATTAGGAATTGTTATAGGA
The DNA here is from genome assembly GCF_052048195.1 of Candidatus Pelagibacter sp. HIMB123. NCBI lineage: Bacteria > Pseudomonadati > Pseudomonadota > Alphaproteobacteria > Candidatus Pelagibacterales > Candidatus Pelagibacteraceae > Candidatus Pelagibacter > Candidatus Pelagibacter sp. HIMB123. The sequence goes on from NZ_JBNAIL010000025.1 coordinate 12,769, forward strand.
AAAGAAACAAAGCATATTTCTGAAAGCCAAGCTCAAGATCATATTTTAGGTTATTGTTTAGTAAATGATATTAGTGAAAGAGAATGGCAAATTGAAAAAATGGGTCAATGGGTTAAAGGAAAATCTCATGATACTTATGGACCAATTGGGCCTTACTTAGTTACAAAAGATGAAATAGCAGATGTTAACAATTTAAAAATGAGTTTAGATGTTAATGGTACAAGAATGCAAACAGGTAACACAAGCACAATGATATTCAATGTTGATGTAATTGTATCTTATTTAAGTAAATTTATGTCTCTTCAAGCTGGTGATATAATTACAACAGGAACACCTCCAGGTGTTGGAATGGGAATGAAGCCTCAACAATTCTTAAAAGCCGGTGATACAATGAAATTATCAATAGAAAACCTAGGAGAGCAAAACTCGAAGGTAGTTGCTTTATAATTAATTGTGAAAATAACTTCTATTAAAAGTCATGTACTTAGATATGAGTTAGAAAAAGAACTTGGTTATTCACAACAGTATTATAAACATCGTACAGCTCATCTTGTTGAAGTTCAAACAGATGAAGGAATAACAGGTTGGGGTGAATGTTTTGGTCCTGGAAATATAGCTTTAGCGAATAAGTTTATTGTTGAAAAGGTTATACAGCCTTTAGTAATTGGTGAAGATCCTTTAAACAAAGAACATATCTGGCAAAAAGTATACAACCTTTTAAGAGATAGTGGTCAAAAGGGCATGCCAATTCAAGCATTATCAGGAGTGGATATTGCTTTATGGGATATCCTTGGAAAGAAAACAAATGCTCCTCTTTATCAACTTGTTGGTGGTAAATGTAATAATGAAGTTCCAGTGTATGGATATGGAATGATGTTACAAAAAAAATCAGTTGATGAATTGATTGCCTTGTTCAAAGAAGAATCTAAGCAAATAAAATCAAAAAATTTCAAAGCCATGAAAATGAAAGTTGGATTAGGTCCAAACGAAGATTTAAAGTTGGTTCAAGCCGTAAGAGACACTGTTGGAAAAGACTTTAAATTAATGGTTGATGCAAATCACGCTTATAATTTGAAAGATGCTCTTTATGTTGGAAAAGGTTTAGATGAGCTAGATATTTATTGGTTTGAAGAACCTGTGGCTCCTGAAGATTATGAGGGTTATAGAGAATTGAAACAAAAAATCTCTACTAGCATTGCAGGTGGAGAAGCTGAATTTACTAAATATGGCTGGAATAAATTAGTATCAAATAAATGTATTGATATAGCTCAACCAGAGGTTTGTGGACTTGGCGGAATTACGGAGTATTTAAAAATTGCAGCATTAGCGCAAGCAAATTTTATACCAGTTATTAATCATGTATGGGGCTCTGCAGTGAGTATTGCAGTTAACCTCCATTTGTTGACAGCACAACCAGATATGCCAGGTGGATTATTTCCATCTAAATCTATGCTCGAGTTTGATACAACAGAAAAAAATATTTTTATCACAGATTTGCCTAAAGAAGAATTTTCAATTTTAGACCAAGTTAAAAACAATGATGGTTTTGCATCAGTAACAGATAATGTAGGTATTGGAATTAATCCTGATGAAGATTTTATAAAGGAGTTTGAAGTAAATGAATAAAATAAAAACCTCAGAACCAAAACCTCTTTGGAAAATAAGATGTACTTTAGGTGAAGGAACATTATGGGTTGGTGAACATAATTCAATTTATTTTGTAGATATAAAAAAAAAGAAAATTTGTTCTTTTAATATTAAAAATAAAAAAAAGAAAATTTTTAAAGTAAATAAAGAAATTGGGTTTATCGTTCATATCAAAGATCATATTTTTATTTTAGGTCTTCAGGGCGAATTAAGAATTCAAAATCTAAAATCAAAAAAAATTTTAAAATCAATTAAGATAGAACCAAACTTGAAGCTAAATAGAATTAATGATGGAAAAACAGATCCTGCAGGAAATCTTTGGTTTGGTACTATGGATAACTTAGAGCGAAAAATTGAAAAAGGTTCTTTGTATAAACTAGATAAAAATTTTAAATTAATAAAAGTTGATAAAAATTATAGAATTACTAATGGACCAGCATTTATTGATCAGTATAATTTTTATCATACGGATAGTCCAAAAAAAACTATCTATAAAATTAAAATAAATAAAAATAATAAAATAGTTAGCAAAAAAATATTTAAAAAATTATCACCCGAAGAGGGTTCACCAGATGGAATGACCTTAGATAAAAATAAAAATTTATGGGTAGCTCATTTCCATGGCGCATGTATTTCTGTTTTTAACAAAAAAGCAAAATTAATTCATAGAATTCAGTTTCCTGCAAAAAATATTACTAATTGTGCATTTGGAGGTAAAAATACTAAAGAACTTTACGTTTCAACAGCAACAAAAGGTATGAGCAAAGCAGATTTGCGAAAATTTAGATATTCAGGATTCTTTTTTAGTGTAAAAACAAATGCAAAAGGAGTTTTACAAAAAAAATTTATATTAAGTAATGAAGAAAAGAGATCTTTACTATGAGCGAATACCCACAAAGCTTTTAAGAGAAGATATTAGATTATTAGGAACATTCTTAGGAAGAGTAATTAAAGATCAAGAGGGATCAGCTTTTTTTAAAATTGTTGAAAGACTAAGATTACTATCCAAAAACACATTACTAGATAAAAACAAGAGTAAAGTTTTCTCAAAAATATCAAAAGAAGTAAAAAAACTTTCGCCAGAAAAAATTTTTAAAATCACAAGGGCTTTTTCGCACATCCTTAATTTGATGAATTTAGCTGAGTCTTTAGATGCATCTAGAAAATTAAATGAATATGAAAATCCATATTTTAAAAGCAAAAATCAAAATTTATTTATTGAGGATATTATTGAAGGACTTTTCAAAAATAAAAATATCTCAAATAATAAAATTTATGATTTGGCAACCAAGCTAGATATTGGGATAGTTCTTACCGCTCATCCAACAGAGGTTAAAAGAAGAACTTTAATTCAAAAATACGCAAATTTAATATCAATTATGGAGCAAAGACACCTCTATAAAAAATATCCCTCAAAAATTATAGAATTAGATAGAAAACTATATTCAGAAATAGCAATTATTTGGAAAACTGATGAACTAAAAAGAACTAAACCCTCTCCATTGGATGAAGCAAAATGGGGTCTGGCTGTAATTGAGGATAGTTTGTGGGATACTATTCCTAAGGTTTATAAAAGATTAAACGATATTTTTAGAAAAAATTTAAACAAAGATTTGCCTAGAAATTTTAATCCTATTCAATTTGGTTCATGGATGGGTGGAGACAGAGATGGAAATCCAAATGTAACTTCAGAGGTAACTAAGAAAGTAATTTTATTTTCTAGATGGCAAGCTGCAAAACTGTACGAGAAAGAACTTACTCAATTAATTCAAGATTTATCCATGGAGGAATGTTCTTCTGCAATCAGTAGAGTTACTGGAAAAAGTTTTGAACCATATAGAGTTTATTTAAGACCATTAAGAGACAAAGTAAGAAATACTCATCAATTAATAGAAGCACACTTAAATTTAAACAAGCCTTTAGACGAAAAAAAATTACTCCAAGATAAATACGAAATTATTAACCCTTTGAGAGAAGTAAGAAGTTCTCTCAATCAAAACAAAGGTCAACATATTGCAAATGCTGATTTACTAGACTTAATTAGAAGAGTTAGATGTTTTGGAATAAATCTTGCAAGATTAGATATCAGACAAGAGTCTGATCGACATGAAAAACTTTTAAATGAAATCTTTAAAAAGAAAAATAAAATAAATTATTCCTCTCTAAGTGAAAGTGAAAAAATAAAACTTTTAAATAAAAATATTAAACAAGGAAAATCTTTTGTAGATAAAATAAATATTCGAGATAAAGAAAACAAAGAAGTATGGAATACTTTTAAACAAATTGCTAAAGAACCAACCCAATGTCTTGGTGCTTATGTAATATCGATGACATCCACAGCATCTGATATTTTATCTGTTTATTTTTTACAAATGCAGGCACAAACAAAAAATTTGTTAAGAGTTGTTCCACTTTTTGAAACTCTGGATGATTTAAAAAATGCTAACGGTGTTATGACAAACTTGTTCAAACTTTCATGGTACAGAAAAATGATTAAGTCAAAACAGGAAGTCATGATTGGATATTCAGACTCCAGTAAAGATGCTGGAAAATTGTCTGCAAGTTGGCATCAATACAAACTTCAAGAAGAGCTTAGAAATTTAGCTAAAAAATATAAAATAGATCTTGTTTTCTTTCACGGCAGAGGTGGATCTCCAGGAAGAGGAGGTGGTCCAATACAGGCTACTTTAAAATCACAACCTTCCGGTACAGTTAACGGAAAAATTAGAATTACTGATCAAGGAGAAGTAATTCAGCAAAAGTATGGCTATAAACCTTTAGCTGAGTACAATTTATGTAGCTATATAGGAGCTGTGATGGATGCTTCTTTAAATCCTCCACCAAGATCAAAAACTAATTGGCGTGAATTAATTCAAAAAATGTCAGAGATTTCTACATCTTCATATAGAAAATATTTAAATCAAAGCGAGGATTTTATTCGTTACTTCAAAACTGTTACACCTCATAAATCACTAGGAAAACTTGCAATTGGATCAAGACCAACCAAAAGAAAGAATGTTGATAATATTCAAAGTTTAAGAGCTATTCCTTGGGTATTTGCTTGGACACAAATTAGATTAATGTTACCCGCTTGGCTTGGGACAACTGAGGCATTGAGATATGGTTCAATCAAAAAGTTTAAAAGAACAATGACAGACATGGAAAGAAATTGGCCATACTTTGTATCAACGATGGATATTCTAGATATGGTAATTTCTAAGGTGGATCCAGAAATATCAGTTATTTATGAAAATAATTTAGCTGATACCTCATTAAAAAGAATTGGTAAAAAATTAAGATTTCAGTTTGAGGCACTGGTCAAATTGCACAATAAAATTACACCTAAAGAAGTGGTAAAAGAGAGAAAAGAATTTAGAAAAGCCTTATTTATAAGAAATAATTATACAGAAATGTTAAATATACTGCAGGCAAATGTAATGAATAAATTAACAAATAAAAAATATAAAAATTTAGATAAAAAATTTCTTGAGGATGCTTTAATGACATCGATTGCAGGTATTTCTGCAGCAATGAAAAATACTGGATAAATGTTTGAATACTTAATTGCTTTTGGAGCAGGACTTATAAGTTTTTTGTCTCCATGTGTTCTACCTTTAATACCTGGATATATTTCTTATATCTCTGGTCAATCATTACAAGAAATTTTAAATCAAAAAAAAATCAATTTTTTTCCATTAATTTTATTTTGTTTAGGATTCTCAACTGTATTTGTTCTTTTAGGTGCATCAGCATCTTTATTGGGACAGGCGCTACTACAAAATTCAGAGGTATTAAGAATTTCAGCAGGAGTAATTATTATAATTTTTTCTCTTCAATTAATTGGAATTATTAATATTCCATACTTAAATTTTGAAAAAAGGTTTGATGCAAAAGAATCAAGAAATATTCTTTTTCCATATGTTATAGGTGTTGCTTTTGGTTTTGGCTGGACACCATGTATTGGTCCAATTTTAGGTTCAATTTTAGCTTTAGCATCTATTGAAGAAACTTTATCAAGAGCTTTAATATTGTTAATTTCCTATTCATTAGGTCTTGCTATTCCATTTGTTTTATCTGGATACTTGATTCAAAGATTTTTGTTATTTTCTAAAAATTTTAAGAAAAATATTAATTTAATATCAAAAATTGGTGGAATAACTCTATTGGTTACAGGTATTTTAATTTTAACCAATCAATTACAAGCTATTGGTTTTTATATCATTGAAATCTTTCCTTTTATGCAAAAATTCGGATAAAAGGTATTTATGAAAATTTATCAAATAGACTCCAGTGCTCGAAAAAAAGGCTCTACCTCTAGAGCTTTAGCAAAAAAACTCTTAGATAAAATTAAAAAGCCTGGTGATGAAGTTATTTATAGAGATTTAGATGATGAGATGCTCTTTGTAAGTGGGCTTACAGAATCTGGAATGAATATAGATGAAAAAGATCAAACAGAAGAACATAAAAAAATGTTTGAACTTTCTGATAAACTTGTAAAGGAATTGAAAGAGAGTGATGTCATAATAATTTCGGCTCCAATTTATAATTATGGTCCTCCAGCAACACTTAAAGCTTGGTCAGATTTAGCTGCAAGAATAGGGGAAACCTTTAAATTTAAACCTAATGGTAGAAGAGAAGGGTTATTAAAAAATAAAAAAGCATATCTTGTAATCACTTCTGGTGGAACAAAACTAAACAGCTCAGAAGATTTTTTAACGCCTTGGTTAAAATTTATTTTAAATTTTTTTGGAATTGAAAAAGTTGAAGTTATAAGCGCTGATCAAATGGCTTTAGATTATGAAAAATCTATCAGAGATGCTGAAGCTCAAATAGAAAATATTTCTATAGATTAAACTTTCTTTTTAAGTGTCTTAATTTTCCTTCGGTACTATCGTAGTCTATATAGCAACCTTGTAAAAATCTTTCACCTTCGTTAGCATCATAAACTGTCCGTCCATGGAGCAACCTGTGATTATCCATCATCATTAAATCTTTTGGAGCAAGTTTAAATTCTATTCTATATTTTTCTGAATTGTACATTTCAGACAGTTTTTTTCTTGCTTGATAGTATAAATCTAATTCTTCTTTATCTAAGATTGGAACAAAATCTAATCTTGGACTAAATCTTACTTGTTTAAAATTTTTATGCTCATCTAATTCAATTAAAGGACATAAAGATTCTAAAATTACTTCTTTATCAATAAATTTAAATCTTACTTTTACTTCTGTTAAGATTTTATAATAATCAGGATAACTTTTCTTTAAATCTTCAGTGACAGTATATCCATCAACCAATGTAGAATATCCTCCTGAAACTTTACTCTCTATACAATGTAAAAGTTGGATACATGGGACAGGGTTTCGATATGGATTATCTGTATGAGGTGCAAGAGCTAAAGAAGTATATGCAAGGTCATTAGGGTCAGGTTTTGATTTAACATCAAAATATTCCCCAAAGTTAGTACGTCTTACACTGCCAATTGAGTTTGCAAATTCAACAATATAATTTTTAGTTGTTGGTATATTTTTAATTACAACAAATCCAAACTTATAGAAAGAAACGAGCAAGTCATGCATCTCTTTACTTTCATAAAAATTTTCTTGGTATTCAAAATTTTTTATATTTTTTAAAGTTGAGTTCCATTTAGTTTTTTCAATAGATCTAATTACAATATCTTCTTTAGAAAATTCAGAAGCAATTTTATCAATTTCAAGTTTTGAATTAACGCCATCATTAAAATCAACCTCTAGATATTTTTCATTAAGGTTTACTTTATTTATTGAGATATCATTACTTAAAAAGGTAGGATCAAAAAGTCTTTGCTGAGTTCCTTTATCTAAATACTCCTCACCATTAACTCTTTCTCGCAACCAGAATGGGTGAATTTCTTTTTTTTCAGACCCATTATTAAAATAAACCTTATTTTCAATTAGCTCAATTTTCATAATAGCAAGCTAAGGATTATTTAAAATTTAACTTTAATCAACATAAATTAAATAGTAAGAGTTCATTGTGAAAAAATTTGATACAAAAAAATATCCAATATATGCAAGCTTTTTAAATCAACTTGCCAAAGATTTAACTAAGTTTTATTACGCTAAGTTAGATAAGCCATTCAAGATAGTTAACAAGTTGAAAGGCAGAGGTTACGATCCTGTAACAACATCTGACAAAGCATTTGAAAAATTCATAAGATCTAAAATTTCAAAAAAATTCCCAAATCATCAAATTATAGGGGAGGAATACGGTCATAAAAATACTAAGAGTGAGTTTTCATGGGTGATTGATCCAATTGATGGAACTAGATCATATGTTGTGGGTAATCCTAGTTGGAGCAATCTTATTTCACTTAACTATAATGGAGAGCCTGTTTTAGGATTAGCAAATTTTCCTAAAATGAGAAAATATTACTTAAACCTAAATAAAAATTCTGCCTATGTCTTCGAGAATAATAAAAAAAGAAAATTAAAAATTAATACTAAGCTAAATTTTACAAACGCAAAACTAGCAGCTGCATTTCATCACCACTTATCTTTGAAACAACAATTAAAAATTAAAAAGTTTATAAAAAGAATGCAATTTCCTTGTTTTGATGCTTTGACATATTGTCAATTGGCAGAGGGTAGAATTGAAATAGTTGCTCAATGTGCAAATAAAATTTGGGATATTCATCCATTGATACCAATTGTTAGAGCGGCAGGAGCAATAATAACTACCTGGGATAATAAAAACCCTGTGTTAGGTGGAAATATACTTGTTTCTAACAACAAACAAAATCATCAAAAAGTTTTAAAATTATTAAAGCCAGTAGCTAAATGATTCCAGAAAGATCACAAGTAATTTTAGATTTCTGGTTTAAAGAAACTCCTTCTGAAATGCGTTTCAAAAAAGATGAAAAGTTTGATCAAAAAATTAAAGATAATTTTTTAAAAGATTATGAACTTGCTTGTCAAAATGAATATGATGATTGGCAGGATAATCCTATGAGCTGTCTTGCGTTAGTAATTTTATTTGATCAGTTTTCAAGAAATATGTTTAGAAATGATAAAAAAGCTTTTGCTCAAGATCAAAAGACTAGATTGATTGTAAATGATGCTGTCTATTCAGGTTATTTAGAAGCTATGAATGTAAATCAAAGATTTTTTATGTTGTTACCTTTAATTCATAGCGAGGAAATCAGCGATCATGAAATGGCATATTACTTATTAAATAAATATTTAAGAGAGCACGAAGGATACAATGAAATAAAAAAATTTTGGCAAGATCATACAAAAGCAATCAGACAATTTCACAGATATCCTCATAGAAATGAAATTTTAGGAAGAGAGTCTACCGAAGAAGAATTAGAATTCTTAAAAGGTCCAAATTCTTCTTGGTAAAATGAATTTAGAATTTATTTTCAAAGTTATTGATAAAGATGAGTGGCAAAAGGCCAAAAAATCTGGAATTTATGGTGGGTCAGAAAAAGATCTTAAAGATGGTTATATTCACTTTTCAGAAGAGGATCAGGTAGAGGAAACTTTAAATAAACATTACCCCAAAAAAGAAAATCTAGTCTTGTTAAGAGTAAATGCTTTTAAGCTTGAACATTTATTGTGGGAGCAGGCATCTAATGGAGATATGTATCCTCATTTATATTCACCTTTAGATACTAGTACAGTTGTTAATGAATATGAGCTACCATTGAATGAAGATGGAAGACATGAGCTTCCAGAGATTTTAAAAAAATATCAGTTTAGTCGTCCAAGATAATTAACCATTATTACACCAATAATAATTAAAATAATTCCAATTATTCCATAAATATTAGGTACTTGATTAAATTTTAATACTGCAAAAAGAACAACACCAGTTACAGTTAACCCGCTATATGTTGCGTAAGCAAAACCAACAGGAAGAGCGTGCATTGCTTTTGCAATTGAAAACATCGTAATACACATGAATAAAATACATAAAACCGAAGGAGTTAGTTTTGTAAATCCTTCTGAGATTTTAGCTAAACTATTTGATGCAATACCAAAAGATATACCAATAGCTAAAAATAAATATCCAAACAGTGGTTTCATAATTATTGTTTCCCTAATAAATTTACCATCAAAACTCCGATTACTATCAATATTAAACCAATTATTGAATATAAATTCGGAACTTGATTATATTTAATTATCCCAACTATAACTGTAGCAATTATAGTTAGTCCAGCAAATGAAGCATAAGTGATACCCATTGGAATATTTTTCATCACTAATGAAAGTGCATACATGCACAATACAATTGTAATTGCGGTAATTATACTTGGAAAGAGAAGAGTAAAACCTTCAGCACTTTTGGCAAAACTATTTGAGGTAACTCCTAAGAATACAGCAACACCTAGGAACAAGTATGAAGTAGCGAGACTCATTTAATAATATTAAATGAAATCCCGCTAAATATATATAATTATTTAGGCATTGGAGTAGCACCAGTTTCTAAACTAACAATTTTTCCATTGTCATATTTATAAACTGCCATTACAGCCTCAACATTTCCATCGTTAAATGTAACAAAAGCATGATGAATTCCAACTTCATCATTCTCGTAAACAATTCTAACTTTATCTTGATTAATGTCACCACTCATTGCCCATTTGATAACATCACCTTTTGTTAAAACATTTCCTGATTTATGCATCGTAAATTTAAAATCATCATGCAAAAGCTCATTCATCGCTGCTTCGTCTTTATTTTTTAGTGCAGCACTATATTTTTCTAAGATAGACATTTATTCCTTTCGTTTATTCACCTGGTTTTTTAAAGTTTTTTCCAGCATCTGCAGCTTTGTTGAAAGTTTTATTGTAATCAAATACTTCATGAATCATAATATCTTCCATTAAACCTGCATTCATAATCGCAACTTTCATTCCAAGAACACTTTCGTAATCTCCTTCAATAACATTGATTACATCAAATCTTCCTCGAACCCACTCATAACTATGAAACTTTACTCCAACAGTATCACAAATAGCTTTAATCGCTGCTCCTCTATCTGCATTTGGATCGCTCTGCATTCTTTTTGCAAGATCACGACTGATCTTTCCAATAATATAAAATTTAGACATTTTTTCTCCTGTTGCTTAATTTAACAATTAAAGTCTAACAGAGATAATCCGACATGTGGAGTCTCTGTTATTTTTATACTTTAGCTAACTCGTAAATTTCATAACTATCCATAACTTCATCAAATACAGGTTTTGAAACTGGATTTGATCCATCCATAAATGAATGAAGTGCTGCCATATCATGAACTACAATTTTAAACATTACTGTTGATTTATCAGGTGAAACACTAGCTATTGTTTTAGTAACATCAGCTACTTTTTTTCTTTCAGCCATACCCTCATCTGATTGCATAAAGCCCATAAATTTTTCAAAGGCTCCTTCTTTTAGTTTTCCTACTACTAATATATCTTTCATTTTTCTCCTTTTATTTTATTGTAACAACAGTTGTTCCAGGAAAAGTGTATCCCACAACGTAACTGAATAGCATTTGTTGAAATTCTTGTATCATTGACCATTTACTTCCAAGTTCTTGGTGATTTTGGTAACCAGCAGGATTTTCATAATACTCAGTTAAAATAAAATACATATTTCCAGTCATACCTTGTGAAGGATCTGCAGGATTATTCCATTCAGGTCCTTTGATAACTGAATATGAATTTAATTTTTTTTCACCGGTCATTGGATGAGTTTCTTTCATCCATTTATGGTGCGTTTTCAACATTTCCTCAACTTTAGCAACATCACTAGCTGGAACTTTCAAAGTAATAGCAAAAGCATTTGCTTTTGCATGGCCGTCAGCGTTAGCAATTGTAGTAAATAAACTAAGCACCAAAACTATTATTATTTTTTTCATATTATCTTTCTTTTTAGTTATTAATTATAAGTAATCGAAGACTGTTACATATTCATGACAAAGTCTCTCGTGTTTTTAACGCGCGTCAGTTATGCAATTAAGGAGCACAAAAATTGCTGATTATGTTGTTTTATCTGATGATAAAATTTGATAGGGTTTTAAAATGATCGAAAAATTTAATGGAATTTTTTATTTAATTGTATTTTTAGTACATTTTATTGTTTTTGCTGTTTATGCATATCAAACCGTTTTCGCTACAAAGAAATTTTTAGATAAGTTCGGTATTGATGATACTGGTGCTGGAATGACCAGATTTTTTGGTTCTTTGTTTATAGGTGCTGTTGCAATGGCAATATGGGTTGGCTTTATTAGACCTGATGGTCTTCAAGGAACATGGGCATTTTTTAATTTAGTGTTTTTACAAAACCTTTCAGCTTTTATTGTTGGTATTTATAATATTAAAATCAATAAGCTCGGTCACACACCACAAACATCTAATGAAGGAATTATTGCACCAGGTATTCTAACTTTGTTAAGTGCAATACTTTGTTACGGATTAGCTGATAAAATTTATATCTAAAACCAATTAGGTACTGGTAGACCTTTTTCTTCTAGAAATTTTTTATTGAACATCTTAGTTGCGTACTTATCACTTCTATCACAAAGAATTGTTACAATATTTTTACCAGGTCCTAATTCTTTACCCATTCTTATTGCGCCAGCGATATTGATACCGCAACTAGTACCTAAGCTTAGACCTTCATTTTGAATTAAATCATAAAGTATAGGTAATGCTTCATGATCATCAATTGAATAGGCATCATCAATCTTAGCCTCACCAAAGTTAGCTGTTACTCTACTTGAACCAATTCCTTCAGTAATTGATCCTCCTTCTGACTTTAGTTCACCATTTTTAATGTAATTATAAAGAGCTGATCCCTTTGGATCAGATAAGTAAATTTTTATATCTTTGTTTTTTTCTTTAAGAGCATTACTTACACCAGAAATAGTTCCTCCAGTTCCAGAAGAACATACAAAGCCATCAACTTTACCCTCAGTTTGTTCCCAAATTTCTTGTCCTGTCCCTTCGTAATGACCTTTGGCATTTGCTGTGTTATCAAACTGGTTAGCCCATATGACACCGTTATTATTTGTTGGTCTTAATTCATCTGCAAGTCTCGCTGCTACTTTAACAAAATTGTTATCATCTTTATAAGGTTTAGGCGGCACTAATCTTAATTCAGCTCCAAGATTTCTTAATAAATCTTTTTTTTCTTGAGTTTGATTGTCATTCATTACGATGATTGTTTTATAACCTAAGGAATTTCCTAATAGACCTAAACCAATCCCAGTGTTACCAGCTGTTCCTTCAACAACAGTTCCACCTTTGGCAATTAATTTTTTTTCTTGAGCATCTTTAATTAATGCAAGTGCAGCTCTATCTTTAACTGATCCTCCTGGATTTAAAAATTCTGCTTTTCCATAAATGTTACATCCAGTAATTTCTGAAGCAGCTCTTAGTTTGATTAGCGGGGTGTTTCCTATTCCTGAAATAAAATCGTTTTGTGTATTATTCATTATCTGATTTTTTATCACTGTCAGGTGTAATACCATAAGGTTTAAATTCGCTATCAGCTATTCCAACTCTTCTTGCTGGAATTCCAACCATCACAGCATTTTCTTCAACATCTTTAGTGATTACTGCATTAGCTCCAATTCTTGCACCTCTACCAACTACTACTGGTCCTAAAACTTGTGCACCTGAACCAATTACCACATCCTCTTTTATAGTAGGATGTCTTTTAGTATTACGTTGATCGTTGGAATTTATACTTGGAGCAATTCCACCTAATGTAACCATATGATAAATAGTTACATTATCACCAATTTCAGATGTTTCTCCAATCACAACTCCCATTCCATGATCTATAAATAAATTTTTTCCAATTTTTGCATTTGGATGAATTTCAATTCCAGTTAAGAATCTTGAAAATTGAGAAATGATTCTTGCAATCAAATAAAATTTTGCAGTACTAAAAAAGTTTGCTATTCTGTGAAAGAATACTGCTTTAACACCTGGATAAGTTAAAATTAAACTTAGTTTAGATTTTGCCGCAGGATCTCTATCAATTATTGATTGTAAAAAATCACTCATTATTAATTTATTTTAAGAATTGTTTTAAAATCAGGCTTTATATAGTGATTAAATTCATATATTAAAGGTTTATTATGTACAAAAACACAAATTGTTTTCATTTAGCTATACCTTGTGGTGATTTAGAAGTAGCAAAAAAATTTTACAGTGAAACTTTAGGATGTAGATTAGATAATTCAGCACAAGAATGGGCTGATGTAGATTTTTGGGGTAATGAGCTAACTCTTCATAAGAGCGATCATAAACTAGATAATGAGAGACATGATGTAGACATGGGAAATGTTTCTGTCCCTCATTTTGGTGTTCACTTATCTAGAAAAGACTTTGATGCTTTAAAACAAAGATTAAAAGATAGTGGAACCAAGTATTACGATGAACCTTATTTGAGATTTAAAGGAACAAAATACGAGCAAGAAACTTTCTTCGTTAAAGACCCAAACGAAAATATTCTAGAAATCAAAACATTAACAGCAAATCCAGAGTAAACTTAAAGCCTAATGGAATACCTGGTATTAGGCTTCTTTACTGGGATTAGCTTAATCTTAGCTATAGGTGCCCAGAATATTTTTGTTATTGAGCAAGGTTTAAAAAAACAACACATATTTATTGTTTGCTTAATATGCTCAATATCAGATTTGATATTAATTTTTTTGGGTATTTTTCTTTTCCATTATTTTAATCAATATTTTAACTCTTTAATTGAATTAATTTTAAATTTATTTTTAATTTTATTTTTAATTCACTTTATTTTAAAAAAAATAAAATCTCATTATTCTGATATTAATTTTAGTACTGAGCCAAATAATATTTCAAAATTAAATATTGTATTTAAAACTTTAGGATTTACATATTTAAATCCACATGTTTATTCTGATACAGTTTTTTTTCTTGGAAATTTTTCAAAAAATTATTTACTTAACCAAAAAATTTTATTTGGGATAGGTGCGTCTATAGCATCATTTTTATTTTTTTTTATATTAGGATATTTATCTAATTATTTATCGAAGTATGCTAATAGTAAAAAAATTTGGAAAGTAATTAATATTTTTATTATATGTTTTATGTCTATTTTAACTTTATTCATTATTAAGGAAATATTATGAGCAATATTTACGTAGATGATTTAGGCGAAGGGTTTCCTTTTGTTTTAGTTCATGGCTATCTAGGCTCATCTGAAATGTGGACTTTTCAAAAAGAATTTTTTTCAAAAGATTATCGTGTGATTACCCCAGCTCTCCCAGGATTTGGAGAAAGTCATAATGTAAAATCTTTAGATTCTATTAATAAAATGGCTAAAGAAGTTATAAATGTATTAGATCAAAAAAAGATCGATAAATTCAATTTAATTGGTCATTCAATGGGAGGAATGATTGTTCAAGAAATTACTAAATTGATTGGGGATAGAGTTAATAAATTAATTTGTTTTGCAACAGGATCCATTGGAGATATCCCGGGGAGATTTGAGACTATGGAGGAAACAAGGGAAAAACTTAAAAAAGAAGGTACGCAACTCTCTTTTTCTAGAGTGCCTCATAAGTGGTTTGTAAAAGGTGATAAGGACAAAAATTATTTCCTTTGTGAAAATGCTGTTAAAAATGTTTCATTAGAAGCTGCTGATAATGCATTACTAGCAATGAAAAATTGGAGAGGTAAAGAAAATTTAAAAAATATAAAAAATGACACCCTTATAATATGGGGCGATAAAGATACTTCATACAATTTTGATCAAGTTGATACACTTAGTAAAAACATTAAAAATAGCCGTTTAGAAATATTTAAAGATTGTGCTCATAATGTTCACTTAGAACAGCCTGATCAGTTTAATAATTTGGTAAAAGAATTTATCTCAAAATAATATTTTTATTAAGCTGATAAACTTTTTTATAAGCTCCGATAAATTTTTTTGAAGAATGAAATTTTCCAGGAAAAATTATACATTTTATTTTAGCTCGCCTAGCTGAATTTAAACTTTCTTGAGAATCCTCAATTGCTACACAGTCATTAGCTTTAAGCTTAAGTTTTTTAAGTGCTAATAAGTATATATCTGGGTTGGGTTTGTATTTTTTTACTAATTTTGCATTCCCTATAAAGTTAAAATCTCTTTTATTAATTGAATTTCTTAAACAATATAAGATTGCATTTATATTGTTTAACGATGTAGATGAAACAAATGCAATTTTTATATTTTCTTTTTTGCATAAAGAAATTAAATTTTTAACACCTGGCCTTAATTTAAGATGATTTTTTTTAAGATAATTATTAAAGAATTTAGTCTTTAAATTTCTTAAATATACTGAATTAACTTCAATTTTTTTCTTTTTAGCATATCTTGCAATTCTATCTTTGCCACCTGATTTGATTAATAAATTTTGATACTCACTTTTGGTCCAATTCCAATCGAGTCCATATTGTTTGAATGCTTTATTGAATGACTTTCTCTGAATTTCTGAAGTTTCAACAATAGATCCAATAGAACCAAAAAGTAATGCTTTATAATATTTCAACCTTTCACAGCTCCAGCAGTTAAACCACTAATAACCTGTCTTTGAAAAAACATAACAAGCATAAATAAAGGTGCAGTAGCAGATACAACCGCAGAAACTGCCCACATTAAATTTCCTTCATGCTGATTTGTACCTAAATAACTTTGTATTTTTGGAACCATGGTATGATTTTCTTGATTAAGAAGTAATGCTGTTACGGTAAAATCATTATAAGCTAACATTAAACTAAATAAACCTGCTGTAATTACTCCAGGCCACATCACAGGCATAATAATATGTCTGAAAGCTTGAAAATAAGAACAACCATCTATTAAAGCACTTTCATCAAGTTCTTTAGGAACAGTTTTGAAAAATGAATAAAGCAGCCACAAAGTAAAAGGTTGATTTATAGCAACCAAAACAACAATTGTAGTTGGAAGAATTCCCCAAATCTGCAATTCAAAGAAAGGAAATAGATATCCTGATACTAAAGTTATATGTGGCATAGCTCTAAAAATTAAAGCTGCCATTAAAATCCAAAAAGCATATTTCTCAGTTGATCTTGAAAGAGCGTATGCTCCTAAAGTTCCTAAAAACAAAGAAATACTTACAACAAATACTGTAACTATAATTGTATTTTTTGATGCTTTCCAAAATTCACCTTCAGTCCAAGCTTGTGTATAAGCATTGGTTGTAAATTGTCCGCCAGTTTCAATTAAGGTATTAAATGCTGATATTGCATACCACCAATCAGATCTTGAAAAGAAATCAGCTCTTACTTTAAATGATCCCCAAAAAGTCCAAATAAAAGGAAAACAAGCAATCAACAACCAGGTGATTATAAAAATAGTGTTAAAAGTTTTTAAACGAGTTGATTTTGTATCTAGTCCATAATCCATAATTATCTCGCTGTTTTAAATTCTTTCCAAGTTCTAATTAACACTGGTGCTAGCAGGATAGCTATACCAATAATAGTCATCATTGAAGTAGCTGCAGCAGAACCAAACAATATCACTTCCTCATTAACTAAATTGTCATAGATTAACCAAGATAAAGATTGCGCACTTCCCTCAGCACTAAACCCTATAATGGGTTCAAATACTCTAAAGTTGTCCATTAAAGAGATCAAAGCTACAAATGTAACGACAGGATAAATATGCGGTAAAACTATGTGTTTAATTCTTTGAAATCTTGAAGCACCATCTATAATTGCTGCTTCAATTGGTTCTTGAGGAACTGTTTGAAGTGCAGCATAAAAAACCACAAAGGCAAAAGGGGAGTGATGCCAAATACCATAAATAATAATTGTTATCCATGTTAATGTTTTTGATGATTTAAGTGATAAATAAGGATCATTCATTAAATTTTGAATATTTGCTCCAATTATACCCTGAGAATCTATCATCCAAAATAATACTAATGATCCAACCAACGGTGTAACAATCATCGGTAAAATTGTACCAAAGATTAAAGGCCCCCTAATTTTTCTAGTAACTGCATTTAAGCTTAATGCAATAATAAATCCTAAGAGGAGTACATTAGGTGTAACAAACAAACAATAAGTTAAAGTAAATATCAAAGCTTTATAAAAGGGTAGATTAGTTACCTGGTCTACAAAAGCGCCAAAACTTTCAGTTTCATTCCAAAATTTTTTTATTTCATCAACTGCTAAATGATTTCGATCAGTATAAGTGCCAAAACCATTAAATTTTCCTAGAGGCTTTGCTTCTCTAATTTTCGAGGTTTCTTCGTTATCAACGACAATTGAAACGGTACATCCAAAAGGGTCACATTTTTTAACTTCTTTTACTACTTGATCATGTTGTGCGTAAAAGGATTGAATGCCGGTAGATATAATTGGTAACCCAATAAACAGGATCATTGCTAAACCTGTAGGTAAAAAAAACCAGAAAAAAGTTTTATTAGGCATTTAAATATTGATTAAGTGGGGAGCAAGTCCCCACTTATAAGTTTTAGATTTTATAGAAAGCCTTGTTCTTTAGCTTTACTAATGTAAGCAGCTTCAACATCTTTCAATGCTTGTTCAGCTGACTCTTTACCTTGTAAAAACTCAACAATCTCACTTCCTAATGCACCATGCATTAAACCCATTTGCGGTAACATTGGATATGGTTTTGCTCCCATTTTTACAGCTTCGATAACACCAATAGATTTTGGTCCTGGTACAAACCCTTCTACTAACCAAACGGCTTGATCAGCAGCGTCAGCAACCATCTTTTTATTTGATGCTGCATGCGCTAAAGCTCTAAATGTTGCCTCAGCATCTGCATCAGGTCTGTTTTTTGCAAGTGTGAAACCATCCCACCATAATGTAGCAGCTGGAATATTTCCTCCACCTACAGTAGCAGGTCCAGTTAATTTAGTTGCTTTAGTAATGTTAGGATCACCTTCATCATCTAAAAGTGTTCCTGATCTAGATGCCCATAATGTCATCAATGCAACATTACCAGATTCCCATTCTACTTTAATTGCTTCACTATCATGAGTTAAGTAATCAGGGTTACTCAATTCAGATAATTTTTTTAACATATTTAAAGTAGCAACGCCTTTAGCATTATTAATATTAGGCTCTGCACTTCCAGATTTAAAGAATTCACCACCGTGACCAATAAACATGTTCACAAATTCTTCTGCTAAATTCCAACCAGCTTTGTATGCAGCTGCGTAAGGATATTGCATTTTACCTGAAGCTCTAATTTTTTCAGATGCTGCAACTACTTCCTCATAAGTTTTTGGAATAGCTATACCAAGGTCTTTCAAAACATCTTCTCTGTAATACAAATGTTGAGTATTAGCCATAAACGCTACAGCCATTACTTTTCCATCGATTGTAATTAATTGAGAATCTTGAATTCCTTTTCCATATTTTTTAACAAGATCATCTAATGGTCTAATTAAATCTTGGTTCATCAAAGGAACGATTGAACTATTTGCTGCAATTCTTGCTGAAAACTCAGATGGATTTGCAGTTAAAGCTGGCACAGCGATTTTATTATGCTCAGATGAGTGAGTCACTTTAAAATCAGCACTTCCTTTACATTGTTTAGAAGTTTCAACGAAAGTTCTTAATGCAGGAAAATCATTTGCCAAAATATTTATTGAACCACTTTTAATGTTACAATCTGCAAATGCAGAAGTTCCAAAAAGTAGAAACAATAAAGTAACTAGTATTTTTCTCATATGTTTTCTCTCTATTTTTTTGTTGTTAAATTATAATTTACGTTTGAAAACTATATCTACTCCCGAAATAGAATAAAAGTGATAATTAAATCACTTTTGACGCAAGTTCCGCACCTCTTACAAGAGCCTCAAGTTTTTTATAAACTATATTTTCGTCTACATTACCAAAGCCAGCAAAGGTACTAAACCCACAGTCAGTCCCAGCTAGTAATTGTTCAGCATCAATGACCTTAGAAAAGGTTAAAATTCTATTCTTTACAACTTCGGGATGTTCTACAAAGTTTGTTGTAGAATCTATTACACCTGGGGCAATTATTTTGTCTTTTGGAATTTTTAAATTTTGAAAAATTTGCCACTCATGAGAATGTCTTGGATTAGAAGACTCAATTAGATAAGTCTGTACATTAGCTTTCAACGCAATTGGCATTATCTTTTCTAACGGGATATCATGTAGATGAGGTCCTTCATAATTTCCCCAACAGATATGTAGTCTTATACTAGAGCTGTCGATATTTTTAATAGCATTATTTAGACATTCTATTTGTTTTTCAGCTCTAATTAAAAATTCAGTTTCTGATAAATCTTTAAAAGTCATATGTCTAGCAAGAGCCAAATCTGGACAATCTAACTGGAGTTTTAATCCATTTGAGGTGATTTCTTCATACTCATCCTTCATAAGGTTGGATAAATTTTCTAAATATTCATCATCATTTTTATAAAATTTATTTGGTAAGAAAGCAGAAATAACCCCAGGAGAAGCAGCGTTCATAAAACCATCTTTATGATTATTTTTTTCTAATGCTTGTTTAAAATTATTAATATCTTTTGTTAGTGAAGTTTTGTCTTTGATTTTTAATTCGCTTGTACAACATGGTCTTGTATAAGTAGGAGTACCGCCTGTTCTTGCAATTCTTTCTTTGAAAGAAGGAAAGTCATCTAAATCTTTTGGTGCTTTTCTCTCACTCTCACCAGAAAATCCATCAATTCTATCCTTAACATAAGTAGCATAACTAATCTTAGACATTTCACCATCGCTAATATAATCAATTCCAACCTCGATTTGTTTTTTAACAATGTTGTTAACATCTTTTTGAACAATCTTATCAAATTGATTAAAATCTATTTGTTCTTTTTGATCTTTTTTAAATAAGAGTTCAGATAATTCATTTGATCTAGGTAAACTTCCTACATGTGTTGTTTTAATTTTGCTCATAATTTATTTCATTAAAATTTGTTTCCAAATTGCAACCTCATCAAATAAAACCCATTCTCTTATAACATTACTATCAACTATTTCTGAATGGTTTATCCCCATTATGAAAATATTTTTATTTGATTTTTCACCAAATTCTTCAGTATCTTTAGAATGACTACCTTCTAAAAACCATCTTATTGATGCTTTGGGATTTTTATCTGGTTCTTCTAAATAACCAACATGTTCTATTGAAAACTTTATATCATTAAATGTATTTTTTAAATTATTCCAAAATTTGACAATATCCTCTCTTCCATGTCCAATTTTATTTCCAGGCCAATAGATAGTTGCAGCTCTTGCATAATCAGAAAAATCATAATTATTTTTAAAGATATTTTTCAATATTTTTGAGTATTTACCCCCAGCTGAGTCATCAGGCACAACGCTTTGTTTATAATCTGATTTCATCTCAGCGCTTGAATTGAATAATTGTTGTGCTTTGTCGGCGCCTCCTTCTTTATCAATAATCATTTGGGCAAATTCTTTTGGTTTAAATCCTAGTTGTCTTACCATTGCACCTTGATCACGGACAATCCATTCATCATAGACTTGATTATTTTTGCAAGCACAATCAGCAATTACTCTATAGTAAATATCTTTACCGGTTGGTTTACCATATGATCCATCACCAAGATGTGTTCCTTTACTTAAAATTCTATGAGATGAATGATAACCCACATCATCATTTCCATTCCAGATCACATCTTCACCAAGCAACTGTCTGTTAGGAAATTCTTTTAAGGTTGCATAAGTTGCATCAATTACAGGTTTGTTTCCATAAGTAACTCCAAATGGAGATCTAACAGGAATATTATCAGTGTAAAATTGAGCAATAGACTCAACATCTTTGTTTTCCCAAATTTGTTTAGTTATTTTAAGTATGTAATCAGGAAAATTTTTATACTTTGGATCAAACCCTTTCATTAGATTTGGTGAAAAATCAAATAAAAATATT